>NZ_JBEOXE010000001.1:0-234922 GCF_040296485.1 Streptomyces sp. NPDC002138
GCCGGGCCCGGGCCGGGGCGGAGGACCGGCCCGGGCCCGGCGCCGAGCGGGGCCCCGTCACCCGGGTGCGCGGCTCCGCTGGCATCCCGGGGCCGCCCCCGGCTTGCTGGAGGCATGAGACAAGGACACCAGGCGACGCCCACGGGAGCGAGCCTGAGCACCCCACGGATGGCGGGACTGGCGGGGGTCCTCTTCGCCGTCCTGCTCGCCGGCGCGATCGTGCTCGCCCGGATCGCCCTGCCCGAAGGGGGCGGCGCGGCCCGGGTGGAGGTCACCTCGGGCCAGCGGGACGCCGTCACCGCGGCGGTGGAGCTCGTACCCTTCGCGGGCATCGCCTTCCTCTGGTTCATGGGCGCGCTGCGGGAGCACGGCGGGGACGGCGAGGACCGGTTCGTCTCCACCGTCTTCCTGGGCAGCGGCCTGATCTTCGTGGCCTGCCTCTTCGGCGCGGCCGCGGCCGCCGGGACGGTGCTCGACACCGACCAGCCGCAGGACTTCGGCCGCCACTTCGCCTACACGCTGCTCACCACCTACGCGATGCGGATGGCGGCCGTCTTCGTCTTCGCCACCTCGACGATCGGCCGCGGGCTCGGTGTCTTCCCCCGTCCGCTGGTCCTGGCCGGATACCTGGCCGGTGCGGTGCTCCTGGTCGTCGGCTCCTCGGTGCCGTGGTCGGAGCTGGTGTTCCCGGCCTGGGCCCTGATGGTGAGCGTGTACGTCCTGAAGTCGCGGCTGGGCCGGCCGGGCCCGGTCGTGCCGTGACGCCCGTACGGTCCGCCGCGCGCCCCGGTGTCACCCGGACGGCGGCGCCGGGCGGGCTCCGTGCCGCGGCCGCGCGCAGGCTGGTCTGGGAAGCCGCGGGGGTCACCGAAAGGACCACAACCTTGCTGAGGCTCGTCGTCGATCTCAACCGGTGCCAGGGATACGCGCAATGCGCCTTCCTCGCCCCCGATGTCTTCGCGATGCACGGGGACGAGGGGCTGCTCTATGACCCGGAGGCCGAGGAGGCCCAGCGCGAGCGCGTGGCCCAGGCCGTCGCCGCCTGCCCCGTGCAGGCGATCCTCACGGACGAAGTCGGCCCGGCCGCCGCCCCCGCGGGCACCGACGCCGGCGCCCGCGGCGGGGAGGCACCCGATGCCTGACACCGCCCTGGAACAGCTCAAGACGTCCGGCCGGATCGTGGTCGTCGGCGCCTCCCTGGCGGGTCTGCGCGCCGCCGAGACCATGCGGGAGAAGGGCTTCACCGGCTCACTGACCATGATCGGCGACGAGCCGTACGAGCCGTACGACCGCCCGCCGCTGTCCAAGGGGGTCCTGCTCGGCCGGGCCGACGCCGAGCGCACCCTGCTGCCCCGGCGCCGCGACCTCGGCGCCGAGTGGCGCCTCGGCGTACCGGCCGACGGCCTCGACATGGCGGCCCGCACGGTCAGGCTGGCCGACGGCGACGAGGTGCCGTACGACCGCCTGTTGATCGCCACCGGGGTGCGGGCCCGGCCCTGGCCGAACGAGGCCGAGGGCGAACTGGCCGGGGTGTTCACCCTGCGCACCCGCGACGACGGGGCGGGCCTGGCCCGGGCGCTCGCCGCCGGACCGCGCCGGGTCCTGGTCATCGGCGCCGGATTCACCGGCTCCGAGATCGCCTCCGCGTGCCGCGAACGCGGGCTGGACGTCACCGTCGCCGAGCGCGCCGACGGCCCGCTGGTCGGCGCCCTGGGCGGGGTGATCGGGGCCGTCGCCGCCGAGATGCAGCGCGAACACGGCGTCGACCTGCGCACCGGGATCATGGTCACCGGGCTGGAGGGCGATTCCTCCGGACGCGTGCGGGCCGCGCACCTCTCCGACGGCACCACGCTGGAATGCGACGTCGTGGTCGTCTCGCTCGGCGCCCAGCGCAACACCGAGTGGCTGATGGGATCCGGGCTCGGGGCGGGCCCGCGCGGCATCGCCTGCGACGCGGGCTGCCGGGCCTTCGACGTCCGCGGCATCGTCACCGACGACATCTACGTGGCGGGCGACGTGGCCCGCTCCCCGCACGCCCTGTTCGGCTACCAGTTCCTGTCGCTGGAGCACTGGGGCAACGCCGTCGCCCAGGCCGAGACCGCCGCCCACAACATGCTCAGCGAGAGCTCCGACCGCCGCCCGCACCTGTGGGTGCCCGCCTTCTGGTCCTCCCAGTTCGGGGTGAACATCAAATCCGTCGGCGTGCCCTCCATGGGCACCGAGATCATGATCACCCAGGGCTCGCGCGCCGAACGCCGCTTCACCGGGGTCTACGGCTACCAGGGCCGGGTCATCGGCGCGGTCACCTTCGACAACTCGCGCTGGCTGCAGTTCTACGAGCAGCAGATCGAGGCCACCGCGCCCTTCCCGCTCCCGTTCACCACGGTCGACCGCCGGCCCGACGGACAGCACCCGATCCCGGCGGACTTCCCGGACCCGTCCGTGCCCACGCACGGTCCGACCATCACCCTCAGCGGGTACTCACCGGCCGACCGCCGGATCACCTTCACCCCCGCCGGGCACTGACCCGCACGCCCCCGGAGGACCCGCCATGACCCACGGCATCCTGAGCCAGATCCTGGACTACGCCCACCGCGCGAACCCGTACCCGCTGTACGAGGAGCTGCGCAAGACGCCCGTCTTCCACGACGGGACCGGGCCGTACGTCATCAGCACGTACTACGACATCCAGAGCCTGCTGCACGACCCGCGACTCAGCTCCGACTCCCGCAACCTCGCCGCCACCGCCGGGGACCCGCTGGCCGAGGAGGGGGGAGAGGAGGCCATGACGCTGCCGCCCAGCTTCCTGAAACTGGACCCGCCGGAACACGACCGGCTGCGCCGCATGACCCACCGGCCCTTCGGCCCGCCGCACTCCCCGCACCGCGTCGACGGGATGCGCGGCGGCCTCAAGGACATCGTCACCGGGCTCATCGACAACCTCGGTGACCCGGACGGGATCGACCTGGTCGACCAGTTCGCGTACCCCTTCCCCGTGACGATGATCTGCCAGCTGCTGGGCGTGCCCCGCGAGGACGAGGCACGCTTCCACGTCTGGGCCGACACCCTCGCCGCGAGCCTGGATCCCGATCCGGACGCCGACCCGGCGGAGCGGCAGCGGGTCACCCACGACTCCCGGATGGAGCTCGGCATGTACCTCGCCGGGCTGATCGAGGAGCGGCGCAAGAACCCCGGCGACGACATGCTCTCCCAACTGGCCGTGGGACACGGCCCGGACGACTCCATGTCGACGATGGAGCTGCTCAGCACAGCGGCCCTGCTGCTGATCGCCGGGCACGAGACCACGGTCAACCTGATCACCAACGGCATGCTGACGCTGCTGCGCAATCCGGACGTCCTGCGCGAACTGCGCGAGGAGCCCGGGCTGGCCGTTCCCCTCGTCGAGGAGCTGCTGCGCTTCGAACCGCCGGTGCAGCTGCTGCCGCAGCGCACCCCCCTCGTCGACATCGAGGTCCGCGGGGTCACCATCCCCAAGGGCTCCTCGATGTGGCTGATCCTGGCCTCCGGCAACAGGGACCCCGCCCGCTTCAAGGACCCGGACCGCTTCGACCCGCACCGCAAGGACATCCAGCACCTGGGCCTCGGCAGCGGCATCCACAGCTGCTTCGGCGCCCCGCTGGCCCGTCTGGAAGCGCAGCTCGCACTCAGCGAACTGGCCCGGCGCCTGGAGAACCCCCGCCTGATCGAGGACCCCCCGCCCTACCGCCAGAACGCGGTCCTGCGGGGCCCCCGTCACCTGCGGATCAGCTGCGACGGGATCCGCGACTGACGCCCCGCGGGCCGGTCCCGCACCGGGCGGCGGCCGCCGCGGACCTCATTCCGCGGCGGCCGGCCGCTCGCGCCACCAGGCCAGCGTGGCCTCGACCTGCTCGTCGAGGGGCGTGGCCCGCTCCGTGAACGCCACCTCGTACGCCGCCGAGTCGACCACGAACGGGCGGTCGAACTGGTAGCGGACCTCCTTCAGTTCGCGCAGCAGCGGGGAGACGAGCCCGCCGACGCCCAGCACGGCCGGCGGCAGCCCGCGCACCGCGACCGGACCGGTCCCCGCCCGGACGGCGAGACGGCCGACCATCTCCCGGGCGGACAGTGCGGGCAGCGTCGGGGCGTGCCAGGCCCGCCCCCAGGCCCGCTCCTCGCCCGCGACCTCGGCCAGCGCCCGGGCCACGTCGGGAAGATAGCTCCAGCTGTGCGGGGCGTCCGGATTCCCGAGCACGGACACCGGCTTGCCGCGCAGCACGCGGGGCACGACCCGCGCGGCCAGATGCCCGCCGTCGGTCACCCCGGGCCCGAAGAAGTCCGAGGCCCGGACCTCGACCGCCTTGATGCGCCCCTCCTCGTGCAGGGTCCGCGCCTGCTCCCACCCGGCCGCGCGCACCCGCCCCTTGGGGCCCGTCGCCGCCGACGGGAGCTGCTCGGTCAGCGGGCCGTCCACCGGCCCGTAGCCGTACAGGTTGCCCAGCATGACCAGGACGGCTCCGGTCGCCCCGGCCGCCGCGCACAGGGACGAGGCCAGCGGCGGCCATGCGCGCGTCCAGTGGTGGTAGGGCGGCGCGGCGCAGCCGAAGACCGCGTCCGCACCCCGCGCCGCCTCGCTCAGCCGGGCGCTGTCCGTCGCGTCCAACGCGAGGTGCTCGATGCCGGGTTCGGGACCGCGGCCCGATCGGGTGATGACCCGTACCGAGTGACCGCGCCCGGCCAGCAGCCGAGCGGTGGCGGCCCCGGCGGGCCCGAATCCTACGACGACGTAATGGCTCACGTACGCACCCTAGGCCAGGCCGTGTTTCTTTGGATCTTGCCCGACCCGCGCGCATCTTCCGGGGCGTCCGGCCGGGCCGCTGCCCGCTTCTCCGCCGCGCATCGTCTACAGTGCAGTAGACCGTCTACGTGGTTGTAGTCGCCCGGGTGCCGGGCCGGGCCGCCGCCCGTCCCTCCACCCGTCCCCGCCCGATGCCCCTGCCCGCCGCCCTGCCCCCGGTCCGATTCCCCTGAGAGGCGCGTCCATGGCCGCTTCCGCTTCCCTCCCCGCCGCGCACGACCTCGCGGTCAACCTGCTCGACGCCCACTCGCTCCTGGCCGCCTTCGGCGTGCTGGGCATCGCGCTGGTCATGTTCGCGGAGACCGGGCTGCTGATCGGGTTCTTCCTGCCCGGGGACTCGCTCCTGTTCACCGCCGGGCTGCTCTGCGCCGGTACGACGGACCAGGGCGCGACGCTGTCGCTCCTGCCGGTCCTGGCCGCCGCGGTGGTCGGCGCGCTGGCCGGCGCCCAGTGCGGCTACCTCATCGGGCGCCGCGCGGGCGGCGCCCTCCTCGCCCGCGGCCGGTCCCCCCGGCTGCGCGAGGGCGCTCAGCGCGCGGAGGAACTGCTGGAGCGGTACGGGCACGCCAAGGCGATCGTGCTGGCCCGCTTCGTGCCCGTGGTGCGCACGGTCCTCAACCCGCTCGCCGGGGCGCTGAACATCCCGGCGCGCGTCTTCATCCTGTGGCAGGTCCTCGGCGGGCTGGTGTGGACGGTGGGCCTGGTGCTCGCCGGTTACGCCCTCGGCTCCTCCGTACCCGACGTCGACCGGTACCTGCTGCCCATCGTCGCTCTCATCGCCCTCGTGTCCCTCCTGCCCCTGGCGATCGAAATGCTCCGCTCCCGGCGGGCCGCGAAGCACCAGAACGGATCTGTTCGATGACCCCCACGTACGACGGCTCGCGCCTCGACGGCCCCGCCTACCTCGAGGTGACCGGCCTCGCCCACCGCGCCCCCGGCTGGGTGGACACCCTGGTCGCGGGCTGGTCGAGCTACGGGCTGGCCCTCTTCGCGGTACTGATGGCCGCCGGCTGGTGGCGGGCGCGGCGCGCGGGCACCCCCGTCGCAGTCACCGCCCTCGCCGTCCCGCTGATCACCCTCCTCGCCTTCGGCACCGACGCGCTGCTGAAGCTCGCCGTACGCGAGGACCGGCCCTGCCAGACCCTCCGGGCGCCGACGCTCGAGGCGTGCCCCGCACCCGGCGACTGGTCCTTCCCCAGCAACCACGCGGCCCTCGCCGCCGCCGCGGCCGTCGCGCTGTGCTTCGTGTCGCGCCGACTGGGCGCCCTGGCCCTGGCCGCGGCGGCCCTGATGGCCGTCTCCCGCGTGTGGGTCGGCGTGCACTACCCGCACGACGTGCTGGCCGGCTGCCTCGTCGGGGCCTCGGTCGCCGCCGTCTCGTCCTGGGCGGTCCGGCGCCGCCAGAGCGCATGGGCCGACCGGCTGAAGCGCGGCCCGCTGCGTCCGCTGCTGGCCGCCGCGTGACCCGCACCCGCCTCGCCCGCCGTGCGGGGTGGCTGGCGCTGACCTGCGCGACGCTGTTCGCGCTGCTGGCGGTGTGGGTCCTGCACGCCCCGGACCACCTGCTGCCGGCCGACGCGGGTCTGCACCGCTGGTCCGTGGAGCACCGCCCGCCCGTCGCCTCGGCATCGGCCCGCGCGCTCACCCACACGGGCACCGGGTTCCTCCCGTACGTCCTGCTCGTGCTGGCCGGGTGCTACGTGGGCCGCACCACCCGGCAGCGCGCGGGCACGGCCGCCGCCCTGCTCCTGTGCCTCGGCGCGGGGCAGACCGTGCGCTACGCGGTCATGACGCTGATCGCCCGCCCGCGCCCCCCGGCCGCCGACTGGGCCGCGCAGGCCTCGGGCTGGTCCTTCCCCTCGGGCCACACATCCACCGCCGCGATGACCGCCGGGCTCCTGATCGCGGCGCTGTTCCTGCGGCGCGACGCGAAGGTGCCCGCGCTCACCGTCGTACTCATCGGCCTCTGGGGCGCGTCGGTCGGCCTCACCCGCGTCTACCTCGGCGTGCACTGGTTCACCGACGTGATCGGGGGCTGGCTCTTCGCCACCGCGTGGCTCTCCCTCATCGCCTGCGTGTACCTGTGGCGCATTCCCCGGCCCCCGGCGGCCTGACGGACCCGCCCCGGGCCCGTCAGGCGGAGGTGAAGACGTCCTCGGGGGCGTCGTCGAGGATGAAGCCGTTGTCGAAGCGGACCCGGACCGTCGCGCGCAGCCGCTGTTCCTCGTAGGCGGTCCAGTGGGGTTCCAACGAGGCGACCTTCTCCTCGAGCTGCTTCCTGCTCCCCGTGGGCATCTCGTGGCCGTAGGAGTCGAGGAGCGACTTGAGCCGGGCGTACTCGGCGGCTTCGCGGCTCTGTTCGTCGTGCTCGACCACGCGCTCCACGGTGCCGGGGGTGCCCGCCGCCAGCGAGAGGGACCCGGCGGGCGTTCCCGCCGACCCGGGGGAGTCGGCGGTCATCGCGACCCAGTCGGTGAGCCGGGTCTCCACCGCGAGCTTCACCCGCTGGCCTGCTTCGAGGGGCATGGTCTCTTCATCTCTCGGATCGGTGCGTGCGGGCCCGTGTCATTATCCAGGCCCCCCGGGCGCCGGGCGCACCGGCGCGGGCGTCCCGGCCCAGGGGCTGTCTGCAGGCCGTGGGCGTCATCGTCCTGCTGCTGGTCATCGCCGCCGCGTGCCGACGCTGAGGGCGCACTCCCAGGTGCCGTCCCCCGCGGAATCCGTCGCCGGAGGCGGGTCCGGTGGGCCCGCGGGCCGGCCCTGCCTGATCTCCCTCAGGTAGTCCGGGGCCCGGCTCCGGGGGACCGCGCCCGGGAGCCGGCTCTCGTGCAGCCCGCGCCGCGCCTCGTCGCGGGCGGCCACGAGCGAGGCCGCCGAAGGAGGCGAGCGGGCGGGAAGCGGTCACGGGTCGACTCCTCGACAGGGTGGGTCCGCCGATGGACGGCCCCGGCCGCGGCCCTCCTGCTGGGGATGGTCCACATCCTCGGCACCACCGCGGAGCAGCCGCTGCCCCGGGTCCTCTCCGACAGGACCTGGTGCCGTAACCGGAGCCACGGCACTAGGCTCCCGACGCGCTCATGCGCTCGATGTCCGTGGTGAGCGAGTCGAGCCAGGCGAGAACGGCGAAGAAGCGCGGCGGCGCGATGCCCGGTGGGGCGCCGGAGCCGGCCGCGGACGCGTACGGGCCGTACGCCACCGGACCGGGATCCGCGCCCTCCGCCGCCCGGCGCAGCGCGGCGGCCACCCCGGCCGCCCGGTCGCGCAGCCACGCCGCCTCCCCGGGGTCGAGGGCCGGACCTCCTCGTCCCCGCAACCGCCGCGAGCCCCACAGCACGTGATGGCCCGTCATCATGACCGCCTGCCAGTCCCGCGCGGCCCCCGGGCCGCCCCCGGGCTCGCTCTGGTGCTGCGCGAACGCGGACTCCGCCAGCGACAGCGCGAGCTGGAGCGGCCGGTCGTCGGGGACGGTCCCGGGGCCGCCCGCCGCCACGGCGGCCGTGGCGCCCTCGATCGCTCCGGCCGCCCTCGTCAGCATCAGGCCGACCGCCCGCCGCAGCTCCTGCTGCGCCCCTCGCGGCCAGGCGAGCAGCCCGAACACGATGCCGATCAGGCTGCCGACGACCACGTCCACGATCCTGACCTCGGCCAGCCGCCAGGTCACGGGGGCCAGCTGCGCGAAGACGAAGGACACGACCAGGGTGAACATGCCTTGCGACCACCCCACGCCCCGCGCGGGCCCCACCCGGAACGCGACGAGCATGACCACCGGCAGCGCCACCGCGTAGACCGTGGTGCGACCGCCCACCAGGGCCAGGACGCCGGCGGTCGCCAGGGCGCCGACCAGCGTGCCGATGAGTGCCTGGCGCACGGTCGCCCGGGTCTGGGAGGCCGTGGTCCGGGTCAGGCTGAGGACGGCCAGCATCGCCCAGAAGCCGTGGGGCAGGGACTCCAGACCCGCGACCGTGCGGGCCGCCGCGAGCGCGAGGCTGATCCGGACGGCGTTCTGGAAGTACACGGACCGCGGCCCGGCGTGCGCGGCCAGCCGGTGCCACCAGAGGCGGGGGGCGCGCTGCCCGGCGTACCAGAACCGGCCGGGTTCGGTCTCCGGCGGCGTGCGCGCGCGCCGCCCCCGGGCGACGATCCGGGCCGCCGTCGAGAAGGCGACGGCCGCGTCCGCCACCTCCAGGAGCGCCGCCCGGCGCCGCCCGCGCGCCGCGGTCGCGTACCGCTCGTCCGCCGTGGCGGCCACGGCCTCCTCCCGTACGCGCCGCAGGGCTTCGGCCGCCTCGGCCGTCCGGCCCGTGCCGCGCAGCAGGGCCGCGGTCTCGGTGGTGGCCCGCGCGACCGCGGGCAGGACCTCCGGGCCCCGCTCCTGCGGCGGGTCGCCCGGGGGAGGGGCGGGAAGGGCCGCGAGGCGGCCGAGGAGCGTGCGGACGGCCAGGCCCGCGTGCGCGAGGGCGCGGTCGCGCAGGCCCGGCCCGGCGGGGCGCTCGGCCTCGGAGACCCGCAGCGGCCGCAGCGCCTCCCCGGCCTCCCGGGCCGCCCGCGCCGCCTCGGGGGAGAGGGCGTACGGCCGGTGGACCAGCTCGGCGGCGCACCGGGCCGCGGTGTCGGCGGCCTCGGCGGTCAACTGCCGGTAGGAGGGCCCGCGCGGCTCGGGCCAGACGCACGACTCGACGAGGACCAGCAGCGCGAGGCCGAAGGTCACCCCCGCGAGCCGCTCGCCGAGGGTGTCCGGCAGGTAGGGCGGGAAGCACGGCAGGATGTAGAGCAGTTGCAGCCCGGGCGCGGCCCCGGCCGCCAGGGGCCCGGCCGCCGCGGCGTAGGCCAGGAGGAAACCGATCAGCAGCATCCCGGCCACGGCGCTCCAGGTCCGCACCGCGAGGTAGCTGCCGGCCGTCACCAGCACCCAGACCACGGGCGCCGTCCGGACCAGCACGGCCGCCCGCTGCCGCCCGGTGCCGGGGATGTGCGAGAGGGCCGCCATCGAGACCACCCCGAACAGGGCGTACGTCGCCGCCACCGGCCGGTCCAGCCCGTACAGGCACACGAAGAAACCGGTACACGCGGCGAGGGTGGTCCGCACCGCGCGCCGCGTCAGCTTCCCGGGGCCGCGGCCGGCATCTCGCTCACGTGGGACGCCCATGACTCCAGCATCGGGCCGACCGTCACGGCCCACCACCCACTGACGGAGGATTCAGTCAGCGGGCGGTCATCGCCGGTCCCTGAACCGGTGCGCGAGCGGGCCGGGACGCACCCGCCCTCACTCCTCGTCGTCCTCGCTCTCCTCCCGGGGGACGATCCTGCCGTCCTCGTCGAGGACGGGGTGGATGCGCGAGGGGTCCTGGCTGTTGCTGTCGGAGGGGCGCGGGCCCTCGGGCCCGTCGGGGCCCCAGCGCAGCAGACGCCGGGTGCGGGCGATCTGGTAGACGACGCCCTGGAATTCGAGGCGGTTGACCCGTCCGGCCCGCAGGGCGTCGGCGGCCTCGGCGTACGCGGCCAGCTCACCCGCCCCTTCCTCGCTCGCGCCACTCCCACCGCTGCCCGCCGCGCCCACGGTGCGGGCGTCGGCCCCGGGGTCGGCGCCGATCGGGATCAGGCCGTGCATCCGCGGCCAGGCCCAGGTCAGGGCGAAGTCCAGGGACACACGCGCGTCGTGCGCGGTGGCGTGCGGACCGCTGACCCCCTTCCAGCCCCGGGCCCTCGTCTGCTCCACCACCGTGAACGTCGGGGGCAGCAACAGGACGTCCCGGTGCGTGTCCAACGCCCGCCGCGAGTCCGCCCGTACGTCCCCGGGGAACCGTTCGCCCGTGTAACACAGGTCGCGCAGCGCCAGCTGTTCCGCCGCCTGCGCCGGAGTGACCGGCGCGTCCGGGTCCAGCAGCAGCCCGTCGTCGACCCCGGGCCCCTTCACACCGCGCGACCAGTCCGGGACCGGCGGCTCCGGATCGCTCGGACGCGGCGCCTCGATGCCCTCCGGGCCCGCCGCCGCGTACTCCTCCGCGCGCACCACCCGGTAGCGGAGCTCGCCCACCACGAGGTCGTCGACCCGCTCCTCCTCCAGCCGGGCCACCGCCGCCAGGAGGTCGCGCCGCTGCGCCCGGTCGCCCGCCTCGTCCTTCGCGCGGAACCACAGCAGCGAGTTGAGGCTGTCGCGGGCGAGCTGCGGACAGCCGTTCACCACCGCGACCACCACCCGCCAGCGCGGGCCGTCCGCCGGCGACTGCTCCACGACCCCGAACAACGGACCACGCACGACCACGGCACTCGCACGCGCCGCGGCATCGATCGCATCGGCCTCCACCACCGCGTCGACCGGTTCCACCGGCACCCGCACCACAATCGGCCGTACCCCGCCACGCCCCGCATCCTCATGGTCCATGCCACCATCCTGCCGACCGGGACCACTCCGCGCGGGGCCTTTCACCGATCCCCCCTCGCCCCGCGGACGGTCCCGCACGGATGGCCGATTGCCGGACACCGGCGGGAGCGGGGGCGGTGCCGTGGCGCCGATGAGGTGGACGGAACGCTCCGGCGGCGCGGTTACGCTGATCGCATGACTGTGCTCGTGTACGAAGACTTCGGTACCGGACGCCACCGGGAAGCCTCCCTGATCCGGCATGCCCTGGGCAGCGCCCACGACGAGGAACTCGTCGCCGGCCTGGCCGGGGGGATCGGCTTCATGTACTTCGTCTTCGAATACGAGGGCCGCACGCCCATCGCCACCATCGTGGCCCAGGCCCACCCCGAGCCCTGGGTCCAGGTCGCGCTCGGCCGCCTGGGGGTGCCGTACGACGCCACGCGCGCGATGAAGCCGCGCTGGGGCCGGGTCCGCGCCGCGCTCGACGAGGGGCAGCCCGCCTTCTGTGTCGTCGACCGGTCCTCCCTGCCCTGGCACGAGGCCGACCCGGACGCCGAGATGACCGGCGCCGACCCCCACACCGTGGTCATCGCCGGGTACGACGGCGACGACCTGCTGATCGAGGACGGCGCCGCGACGCCGTACCGGATCGACCGCGAGGAGTTCGGCGCGGCCTGGACCGCGCACCGCAAGGGCCGCCACCAGCTGATCGTGCCCACCGGGCCGCCGGAGGGCGAGCCGGACGTGGAAGGGGCGATCGCCTCCACGGTCACCCACCTCACCGGGGCGGTCCTGGGCAACCAGTTCGACGTGAACTTCGGCTTCACCGGCATGGAGAAGTTCGCCGCGCAGCTGCGCGACCGGACCACCAAGACGGGCTGGGAGCACCGGTTCGGCGGTTCGCCCGAGGCCTTCCGCGCCGGTACCGCCCGGCTGTACACCTGCCTGGAGGAGGAGTGGACCGCGCCGGGCGCGACGCGGCCGCTGTACGCGGACTTCCTCGACCTCGTCGGGCGCCCCGAGGCCGCCGGGCTCTTCCGCGAGTCCGCCCGCCACTGGTCGGAGCTGGCCGCGCTCGCCCGGGACGCCGACGCGGACGCCGACGCCGAAGAGCGCGGCGCGCTCTTCGAGGCGTGCGCGGAGCGGGTGGACCGCTGCCTCGAGCTGGAGGAGCAGGCGGTCGGCGCGCTGCGGAAGTAGCCGTGGGGGCGCGCCGCTCGCGCGGTGCGCCCCGCGGTCCGGTCCGCTTCGGCAGGTTCGGCCGGCTCAGCCGGGCTTCGGCACCAGGGGCTTGTGCCCGGGGTACACGTGCGCGGGCGTCACGATGCTGGTGACCGCGTCGCCGAAGAGCGTGCTCGGCTCCTGGCCGTCGGTCTCGACGTCGGTGTTCAGGATGATCACCATGGTGGCCCGCGCCTGCGGCAGGTAGACGGTCAGGCTCTCGTAGCCGGGCAGCGAGCCGTTGTGGCCGATCCAGCCCTGCACGTTGAAGATGCCCAGCCCGTAACCGGCGCCCGGGATGTCCATCGGCGTGGTCTTCAGGCGCTCGGCCTGGGTCGCGGGCGTCAGCAGCGTGCCGGTGGCGAGCACCCGGGCCCAGGTGCGCAGGTCCTGCATGTCGGAGATCATCGCGCCCGCGGCCCACGCCCACGAGGGGTTCCAGTTCGTCGCGTCCTCGATCTCGCCCGAGGGCGTCTCGTCGCTGTAGCCGTGCGCGTGCGGTTCGGGGAATTCGGGCCCGGTCGGGAAGAGCGTGTGGCGGAGCCCCGCCGGTTCGATGACGTCCTTGGTGATGACGTCCTGGACGGGACGGCCGGTGACCTTCTCGATCACCAGGCCGAGCAGGACGAGGTTGGTGTTGGAGTACTGGAACTTCGCGTCCGGCGGGAACTGCGCGGGGTGTTTGAAGGAGAAGTCGAGCAACTGCCGCGGTACGAAGCGCTGTTCGGGGTTGCCCTCGAAGGTCTTCACGAAGTCCGGGTCCAGGGTGTAGTTGAACAACCCGCTGCGCATGCCCGCCAGTTCGCGCAGGGTGATGTGGTCCCCGTTCGGAACGCCCGGGACGTACCTGCCGATGGGGTCGTCCAGCCGGACCTTCCCCTGGTCGACCAGCCGGAGGAGGGCGGTGACCGTGAAGGTCTTGGTCTCGCTGCCGAGGCGGGTGTGGACATCGGCCTTCATGGGCGCGCCGGTCGCCTTGTCCGCCACGCCGAAGGCCTTCACGTAGCTCCCCTTGCCGGGGGCCCACAGCCCCACGACGGCTCCCGGCGTCCCCGTCACGCGCATGACCTGGCGCACGGCGGCGTCCAGGCGCGCCGCGACGGCCGGGGTGAGCTGCGGGAAGTTCCCGTCGGTACCGGGGGAGGGTGCGGCGGTGGCGGACGGCGCCGGGGGCGGGGTCGCCCCGTACGCGGAGCCCGTGACGGCCGGGATGACGAGCACGCCCGCGGCGGCGGCAGCCGCGCAGGCCCGGCCGAGCCGGATGCGGGTTGGCTTCACTGCACGGTCTCCTGTCGTCCGAGGACCGGGGCACAGCACGAGGCGACCACCATCCGTAACAGCCTAGGCCCGCGCTGTGCCGGTCGCGAGGCGAGCCATCGGGGCGCGGGCGCGGGCGCGGGAACGGGCACGGGAGCGGCCGACGGACTGGATGTCCGCCGGCCGCTCCGGGTACTGCGGGGTACTGCGGGGGTGCTACGGGGTCACGGGGTCGTCTTGCCGACCTCCAGGTCCGCCGTCGGCTCCTTGACCTTGCCTCCGGGCGGGCCGGCGGCCGCGCTGGTGTTGTTCGCGCTGTGGGGGTCGTGGGTCAGGGCGTCGACCGTGGCGGTGTTGCGGATGTCGGAGCCGTCACCGGTGTACTCCGGATCCAGCTTCACCTTGATCACCCAGGTCATCGAGGCTCCGGGTGCCAGGCTCGGCAGCGGGCCACAGGTGACGGTCTGTCCGGAGGTGCACGTGGCGTCGCCGGAGACGAAGCTGAGCGCGGTCGGCAGCGTGTCGGAGACGGTGATCTGCTCGGCCTGCGAGGGGCCGTTGTTGATGACGGTCAGGGCGTAGTCGAAGGTCTCGCCCGGCGCCACGGGGGCGGTCTGGACGGGCTTCTTGGTGATGGCGAGGTCCGCGGCGGGATCCGTGACGTGCCCGCCGGGCACGGTCGCGGTGCTCGTGTCGTTCTCGCTCGCCGGGTCGATGTTGTCGGCCGTCACCTGGGCGGTGTTCTTCAGGTCGCTGCCGTCGCCGCTGTAGGCGGGATCCACCTTGACGGTGAGCAGGTACTCGACCGTCTCGCCGACCTTGAGCGGGGTGCTCCGCTTGCACGACACCAGGTGTCCGGCGACGCTGCATCCGGCGGGGGAGCTCGTCACGTACGAGAGGCCCTCGGGCAGGTTGTCGCTGAGCTTGACGTTGAAGGCGTCGGCCGAGGGGCCGTTGTTGGTGACCCGGATCCGGTAGTCGAAGGTCTCGCCCGGTACCGGCGGCTTGGTACCGACGGCCTGCTTGGTCACGGCCAGGTCCGCGGTCGGCTTGTTGACGGTGCTGCCGGGCAGGCCCGCCGGGCTGCTCGTGTTGTTCTCCGGCTTGGGGTCCTTCGTCCGGGAGGTGGCGGTCGCGGTGTTGCGGATGTCGGAACCGTTGCCCGTGTAGCCGCTGTCGAGGCGGACGATGAAACGCCACGTCTTCGACGCCGACGGCTCCAGTACCGCCACCGGACCGCAGCTGACCGTACCGTCGGTCACCGAGCAGTTGTCGGGCGAGGAGACGAAGGCGAGCTGCGCGGGCAGCTTGTCCGTGAGGGTGGTGTTGACCGCTCGGGACGGGCCGTCGTTGTGCGCGGTCACCACGTACTCGAAGGTCTGCCCGGGGGCGATCGGAGTGTCGTTGGCCGGCCGCTTCGTCGTCCACACATCGGCCTGCGGCTCGGTGACCCCGCCCGGCGGCAGTACGGCGTGCGAGGTGTTGTCGGCGGGCTCCGGGTCCTTGGACGCGGAGGCGGAGGTGGCGGTGTTGCGCAGGTCGCTGCCGTCACCGGAGTAGGCGGCGTCCAGCTTCACCTTGAAGGTCCACACCACCTCGGCGCCCGGGACCAGCCGGGCCAGCGGACCGCAGGTGACGGTCCGGCCGGACACCGTGCACGGGTCGGCCGAGGACACGAAGGTCAGCCCGTCGGGCAGGGTGTCCGTCACCTGGACGTTGCGCGCGTCGGAGGGACCCTTGTTGGTCGTACGGACCTCGTACTCGTACTCCTGGCCCGGCACCGTCGGTCCCGCGCCCAGCGGGGTCTTGACGGTGGCCAGGTCCGAGACGGGTCCGAACGGTCCCGGCGGCAGCACCGGATCGGGCTTGTTGTTGCCCGGATCCGGATCGGTGGCGTCCGAGGTGCCCTTGGCGCTGTTGCCGAGGTCGGAGCCGTCGCCCTGGTAGGAGGGGCTCAACCGGGCCTGGAAGCTCCAGCTCTTCGTCTGGTTCGCCGCCAGCTGGGGTTCGGGCCCGCAGGTGACGGTCTGTCCGATCGCGGTGCATCCGTCGGAGGAATCCACGAAGGAGATCCCGGCCGGCAGCCTGTCCGTCGCGGTGACGTTCCGGGCCACCGACGGGCCCTTGTTCTTCGCGGTCAGCGTGTAGGTGATCAGGTCACCCGGAGCCTTGGCACGCTGTGCCGTCACCTCGACCCGGTGCGCCCCGCCGGGCAGTGCGGCGGCCGCGGGGACCGGTCCGGTCCACAGGGCCGCGGCGCAGAGCAGCGGGGCCAGGGCCCACGCCGCGGGCCTCCGGCCTGGAGTCGTCGTCATCGCGCATCGTTTCCGTTTCGTGCGTGAGAGGACCGTACAGAAGGCTGTACGGGAGTTCGGGGGAAGGTCGCGCCGGGTCAGCCCGCGACGGCGCGCTTGGTGAGCTCGATGTCGGCGTTCGCCGGGCGGACGCGGCCGCCCGGGGCGCCGGCGGAGCCGCTGTTGTCGAGCGGGTTCGGATCGGCCGTGTCCGCCCGGGCGGTCGCCGTGTTGCGCAGGGCCGTGCCGTCCCCGGTGTAGGCCGGGTCGAGCCGCACGGTGAACGTCCAGGAGCGGGCGGCGCCCGGGTCCATGGCGGCTTCGGTCCCACAGGTCACGTCACGGCCGGTGGCCGTGCAGCCGTCGGCGGAGGAGACGAAGGACAGGGACGGGGGCAGCGGGTCGCCGACGGTGACCTTCCGGGCCACGGACGGGCCCGCGTTGCGCACGGTCACCGTGTAGGTGAAGGTCTCGCCCGGTGCGACCGGGGTACGGTCCTGGGCCGTCTTGGTGAGCGCGAGGTCGGCCTGCGGGGCCGCCACCCCGCCGGGGGGCGGGGCGGCCGCGCTGGTGTTGTTCGCGGGCTGCGGGTCGGGGACCGGGTGCCGGACGGCGGCGACGTTTCCGAGGTCCGAACCGTCGCCCGTATAGGCCGGATCGAGTCGGACGCGCACCGCCCAGACTCCACTGGCCCCGGGGATCAGCGGGCCCCGCACCGGGCAGGACAGCCGCTGTCCGTCGGCGGTGCAGCCGGAGACGGAGGAGACGAACCGCAGCGGGGCGGGCAGGGTGTCGGAGACCAGCACCGTGGGGGTGGAGGAGGGGCCGAGGTTGCGGGCGGTGATGCGGTACTCGAACTCCTGGCCCGGGACGACCGGGCCGCTGCCCAGCGCCTCCTTCTCGGCGGCCACGTCGGCGCGGGCCGTCACCACGATGTCGGCTGCGGTGGCGGTGTTGTCGGCGGGGTTGGTGTCGGTGCGGTCCGCGGGCGCGGTCACGGTGGCGCTGTTGCTCAGCGAGGTGGGCTGGGCGGGGGCCGTACCGGTGAGGGTGTAGGTGACGCTGCCGCCGCGTTTGAAGTCGGCGGTGGTGTCCAGGGTGTTGCCGCTGCCCGAGGCCTTGCCGCAGGTTCCGCCGGTCCCGGCGCGGCAGGTCCAGGTGACGTCGGTCAGCCCGGGCACGGTGTCGCGCACGGCCGCTCCGGTCACCTCGTTGGCCTGGCTGTTGGTGACGGTGAGCGTGTAGGTCACCGGTCCGCCGCCCGCCGGAACGGGCGTGGGGGAACCGGACTTGGTGAGGGTGAGATCAGCGGGCACGTTGATCTGGAGGTCGTCGATCTCGTGGTTGTTCGTCGCACCGCCGGTGCCCGCGGAGAAGCCGACCTTGAGGGTGGCGGGCAGGGCGGGCTGGTTGGCGATGGCGGTGACGTCGTAGTCGGTGACCAGCTGGTTCATCGTCGTGCCCGGTCCGCTGTCCGACCAGACCGACAGCAGCATCTTCGAACCGCTGGGCAGCAGCGAGATCCGGACTTTGCGCTCCTTGGCACGGCTGCCCGTCTCGACGGTGGAGCCGGGGCCGTCCGCGGCCGTGGCGTAACGGTAGCCGGAGGTGCCGTCCCCGCCGCCGCGGACCACGATCTTGTTGGACTGGGCGCCCGGACCGCCGTTGCCGACCGTGTTGGAGGAGAAGTTGCCGAACTCGTCCAGCCCGACGCCGAGGTAGGCGCCGGGAACGCCCGAGCCCGTACAGCGGTTCACCAGGCCCGAGCAGGCGTAGCCGAGGCTGCCGCCGGAGGGGCCGGTGCCGTCCTTGGCCGATCCGTCGGTGAGGTAGAAGGACAGGCCGTCACCGCGCTTGCCCTCGAACGCGGTTCCCCCGTAGGTGGCGTAGCTGAACTCGGCCACGATGCCGAGGCTGGAGGGGAAGGAGTCCTTCATCTTCCAGGTCCCGGCCTGGGAGGAGCTCGTCGAGGTGAGCCTCAGCCAGCCCCCGCCGGGGTAGCTCGCGTTGCCGCTGGTGGTGCCCAGGTTGGTGGAGCTGTCGAAGGTCTCGTTGACGGGGAAGGTGAGCGCCCGGGGTCCGTGTCCGCCCGCGTGCCCGCCGCCCGCGTGCCCGCCGCCTGCGTGCCCGCCGCCCGCGTGCCCGCCGCCCGCGGCGACCGCCGACGTCGTGAGCGGCAGCAGCAGGGCGGCCGCGCACGCCAGCGGCACGGCGGCCTTTCGCCACCAGGTGCTCCAGGACACTGTCATACCCGTGTGGTTCCTCATCTGCTCGCTCCGCGGCACGCCCACCGGAGGACGTCCGCTGCGGAAGGCCCGGCGCAACCCGGTCACGCTCGCGATCGTCTGCGGAAGGCCGTCCGGAGCGCCGCTCCACCGGTCACGAGCGAGGCCGGGGCCCACAGCAGCCACTCCGGGACGTGGGCGCCCGAGTCGGCGAGGTCACCGCGACCGCCGTGGTGGTCCGGGCCGCCCTTATCGTCGCTCTGGTCGCTCTGGTCGCTCTGGTCGCTCTGGTCGCTCTGGTCGCTCTGGCCGCCCTCGTCGCCTTGGTCGTCGTGGTCCCAGGGGTGGTCGTGGCCACCGTGCTGGTCCTCGCCCCCGTCGTCGCCGTGCTCGTCGTCGCAGTGCCCGCCGTGGCCGTGGTCGTCGCCGCCGTGGTCATCGTCGCCGTGTCCGCCGTGGTGCTCCTCGCCCCGGCCGGACACCAGGCACAGCCGGCCACCGGTCGGACCCGTCGTATCCGGGTCGTTGGCGTTGTCCGACAGGTCGGGATCGAAGCTGGCGCCGGCGACGCGGGCGATGTTCCGCAGGGGTGTGCACCTGTTCGCCGGGGGGTTGGCCCGCCTCCCGTCGGCAGCGCGGACGGTGAGCCTGAACTCCGCCGTCCCGCCGGCCGCCAGACGGTCGAGCGCCGGACACTCCACCAGCCGCTCCTCACCCGGCGCGACGACGCAGTCGTCGGGCGAGGAGAGCAGGGTCAGCGAGGCCGGCAAGCGGTCGGTGACCTTGACCTGGCGGGCCGTACCGGGCCCCTGGTTGCGCACCGTGATCAGGTACGTGAACTTCTCGCCGGGCCTGACGTGTTCGCGGCCCTTCGCGAGCAACGCCGTCTTCCGGAGCGACAGGTCGGCCGTCCGCGCGCTGGGCGGAATCTTCAGGCCCGTCAGCGAGGTGTGGTTGTTGAGGGAATCGGGGTCCGAGGTCGCCGCGTCGACGACGGCCTCGTTGACGATGTCCGCGCCGTCCCCGGCGTAGCCCGGCGCCAGCCGTACGGTGATCACCCAGGCGTGAGACATGCCCACGGGCAGCGTGGCCAGCGGCCCGCACACCGCCGTCCGGCCGCTCGCGGTGCAGCCGTCGCGGGACGAGACGAACTCGAGGGAGGCCGGCAGCCGGTCGGTGACGCGTACCTGGCGGGCGGTCGAGGGCCCGCGGTTGGTCACCGTCACGACGTAGTCGAAGGTCTCCCGCACCGCCGGGGCGGCGCCCTGCCGCTGCTCCCGTGCGCCGGACGCGCCGGGCCGCAGCACGCCGGAGACCTCCAGGTCCGCGGTGTCCGCCGACCGCGGGGCGGTGGCCGTCGTGGTGTCGGGCGCGGGGACCGGCACTGGCGCGGGTACCGGCACGGGTACGGGTCCCCGCACGGGTACCGGCGCGGGCGCCGTGGCCGCCACCGCCGGAGCCAGGGGCAGGAACCAGCAGGCCGTCACCGCGCAGACCGCGGTCAGGGCGCGCCCGTACGAGCCACCGGACCGGTTGTGGGTAACACGTCGCATCGGGCGCCCTTCGGAGAATCCGGCTCCCCGGAGTGGAGCGGTGTGGTCATCTCTTCACACAAATAGCGACGGTGGCGCACGCGCAGTGATCATTTGTAGCTAATGGGTGATCACATTCAGTCCGTCGGCGGAAAGTTCCGGGCTTGCGCCCTTATCGGCCAGGTGCCGACACGAACAGGCCCATTTCGCGTGGCGGCCGCCGCTCACCGGGAAGGCCGCCGATTCCGGGGCAGGCGACGACAGGACCAAGGCTCCGCGGACCGCCGCTGCCACGGCCGCCGATGGGCGGCCGGCCGAGCGCCGTGCCCGTGGGGGAAGAAACCGACGTCCGAAGGGGAACGATCATGCTGATAACCGTCACTCGCTCGGGAGGCCTCACGGGCGTGAAGAAGGCACGGGAGGTCGACACCTCGGCCCGGGCCGACGCCGCCCGTTGGGAAGGACTCGCCCGGCGCGTCCTGCCGCCGCCGGTCGCGGACGGCTTCCACTACCGGATCACGGTCGACGACCAGGTGCTCGAAGTGGATGAGACCGGCCTGACGGGCGACCAGCGCGAACTGATCCGCGGGGTCCTCTCCGAAGGGGCCTGACGCCCGCCGTGCACGACAAGGACCCGGCCGGGGTGGTCACCACCCCGGCCGGGTCCCTCGCGTAGGGGCGCCGAGCCCGGCCGGACGTACGACGCCCCCTCGACCGCCCCCGGCCGCCCTGGCCGACGGCTCAGCCGGCGGCGCGCAGGCCCCGCGTGTGCTCGCGCACCTGCGCCGGTGTCAGGTACGCGTCGGTGCTCTCGAACTCCCGCAGGGTGCGCGGCGCCGCGGACTGGAATCCGGTGCGCACGAAGTCGTCCCCGGCCACGGCGTTCAGCAGCCAGTTGGTCATGACCCGGGTCTTGGCCACGTTCGTCCGCAGTGCCGACCAGTGGTAGCCGCGGGCCACCGCCTGGGCGGGCAGGCCGCGCAGCGGGATGCCCAGGGGTTTCGACACGGCGTCGGTACCGCCGAGGTCGACCACCAGACCCAGGTCCTTGTGCACGTACGGCCGCAGCGGCTGGTGACGCAGCGAGGCGATCACGTTGTCGGCCAGCGTGCGCCCCTGCCGCAGGGCGTGCTGCGCGGTCGGCGGGCAGATCGCGCCGCTCTCGCCCTTGGCGAGGTCGGGTACGGCCGCCGCATCCCCCAGGGCGAAGACGCCCGAGGCGTCCGGCACCGTCATCTCCGGTGTCACCACCAGGCGCCCGCGCTCGGTCTCCGCGTCCATCGTGCCGATCAGCGGGCTCGCGGCCACGCCCGCCGTCCAGATGAGGGTCCTGCTGGGCAGGACCCGCCCGTCGGTCAGCGTCACCTCCTCCGGTCCCGCCTTGGCGACGCTCACCCCCAGCGACACCTGGATGCCGCGGCGCCGCAGGATGTCCAGGGCCGCCCGCCCCAGGGAGTCGCCGAGCTCGGGCATCAGCTTGGGCGCCATGTCCAGCAGGTGCCAGCTGATCTGCCGTCGGTCCAGCCGCGGGTAGCGCTTGACGGCGTTGTCGGTCAGCCGCTGGAGGCACGCCGCCGTCTCGGTCCCCGCGTAGCCGCCGCCGACCACGATGAAGCACAGCCGGGCGGCCCGCTCCGCCTCGTCCTGGCTGGCGTCCGCGAGGTCCAGCTGCGCGATGACGTGGTCGCGCAGGTACGCGGCCTCGGCGAGGGTCTTCATGCCCCGCGCGTTCTCGAGGAGGCCGGGGATGTCGAAGGTGCGGGTGACACTGCCGGGCGCCAGGACGAGGTGGTCGTAGGCCTCGTCGGTCACCTCACCGGTGATCTTGCGGACGATGCAGACCTTGGCCCGGGTGTCCACGCCGATCGCCGCACCGGGGATGATCCGGGTCCGGTGCCGGCTGCTGCGGCGCAAGGAGACGGCGATGGACTGCGGCGTCAGGACGCCGGAGGCCACCTGGGGGAGCAGGGGCAGGTACAGCTGGTACGCGTTCGGTGTGACCACGGAGATGTCGGCCTCGTCGGGGGAGAGCCTGCGTTCCAGACGTCGGACGCATTCCACTCCTGCGAAGCCCGCGCCCACTACGAGGATCCTCGGTCGCGCCACGGTGTCCGTCCTTTCTCAGGGCCGCCAGGTCATCCGCCCGCCTGCCCCGTCCGCGGCGACATGCACCCGCGGGGCGGGAACGGGCCGGAACAGGCCGGAAACAGCACGAACGCCGACGGGGCGGAGGCGAACCGTCAGCCGGTCCGGACTCCGCCCCGTCGGTGCGGTCAGCGGTCAAAGGTCAAGCGGTCGAGGGAATCAAGGAGGTCAGTGCTTGAAGACGTCCTTGATCTTCTCCTTGGCCTCGCGCGCGTCGCCCTTCGCCTGCTCGCCGCGGCCCTCCGCTTCCAGCCGCTCGTTTCCGACGGTGCGGCCCGCGATCTCCTTGATCTTGCCCTTGGCCTGCTCGGTCTTGGCTTCGCTCTTCTGCTCACCCGACACCGGTCATCACTCCCTATGCGTGCTGTGCGTGAGGAAACGTCTTACGTCAGCGCTTCTGACCCGTCCGCCGGACGCTAAACGCCCCCGTTCCACCGGAGCGTCCTTCATCGCCCCTCATACGCGGGGGGTTTCCGCATGATCAGAGGGGGCAGCCGGGCACAGGTGGACCGCATGTACCGCATGTCTCGATGAGGGAGTTGCTTTTCGTGAACGGAAATGTGTGGGCGTACCGGCGGACCTCGGGCTTCCGCCCGGGGATGGACCTGACCGGTTACAAGGTCGAGGCGACCGAGGGCCCGATCGGCAAGGTCGACAAGCACTCCGACGAAGTCGGGTCGTCCTACCTCGTGGTCGACACCGGCGTGTGGATCTTCGGCAAGGAGGTCCTCCTCCCGGTCCGTGCCATCACGAAGGTCGACGAGGACGCGCGGCGGATCTACGTCGACCTCACCAAGTCCGAGATCAAGGACGCCCCCGAGTTCGACCGGGAGAAGCACCTCGGCGCCGCGGACTACCGCTCCGAGCTGAGCACGTACTACGGCTTCGGCGCGTCCTTCGCCCGCCGCCCCGCCGCCTGATCCGCCCGCCCGCCCGACGCACCGCCCGACGCACCGCCCGGGACGATCGGCGCGGAACTCCCGACCAGCTCAAATGCGGGTCTCGCGCATACCGACCCGCAATGCTGGCAGGGACTACGCACGGCCACGCTGCACCCGCAGGACGGCCCGCGCCTTCCGACGCCGAGGACTGACTGACGATGCCCTTCACCCCGAGGGACCCCGAGGTGCTCAAGCAGCTGATCGCGCGCGAGGTGGAGGGGCTGCGCAGCGCCGCGCGGCGCCACGCGGGCGTACGGACGGGCGAGGGCGCCGGCGCCCCGGAGGAGGCGGGCACGGCGTGCGCGTGCGGCGGCAGCCCGGACCGCGCGCACTCCTGCGGAGACGGGACCGGGGGAGCGGCCGGGGATGAGGGCGCGGAGCACGATCCCTGGGGGTGCATCTGCGCGACGCTCCCCGCCATCCCGGTCTCCGCCGCGCTGCTCGTCCCCGTCCGGGACGGCACGGGCCGCACCGTCGACTTCACCGTCCGCGCCGGGAACCACGTCCGCGCCGCCGAATGGCTGGAGGCCCCCGACCGTCACGCCGGGCGCCGCCTCCTCGAGGTCCAGCCCGGGGCGGCGGCCGGCGGGCTGATCGGCGCGCTGTCCGAGGTGCTCAGCAGCGGCCGCGCGCTACGGGCGTACGCGGTGGACTACACGGAGCACCGGACGGACGGGCTGCACCGCACCCCGCTCCTCTACGACGCGGCGTCCTGCGGGGGCAACGTCCTGGCCACCTGGCGGCCCGCCCGCAACCGCACCGAGCTGCTCTCGCTCGACGCGCAGTACATCGCCTCGATGGGCTGGGGCACCTGGGACCTGCTCTCCGGTGACGTCGCCTGGTCCGAGGGGCTGGCCGCCATCTTCCGGGCGGAGACCGGTCGGCCTTTGTCGCTGGCCGAGCTGTGCGACGCGGTCCTCCTGGAGGACGTGTGGCGCTTCGGCCGACTGCTGACGGGGCTGCTCGACGGAGAGGAGCCGCCCGGCGGGGAGATCCGTTTCAGCGTGCTGGGGGAGGTCCGTACGGTGCACCTCGTGGGGCACCCCGTCATCGCCACGGACGGGCTCCCGTGGGCCGTCCACCTCATCGCCCGGGACCTGACGGCCCAGGTGCGCAGCCGCCAGAGACTGGCGTCCAGCAGGCGCTACGGGGAGCTGCTCGAGGAAGAGGCCGCCGCCGAGCGCCGGGTGGCCTCGGTCCTGCGGGAGGCCCTGCTGCCCACGCACTCCGCGGAGCTGGCCGAGCTCGGGCTCTCCCTCGCGACGGCGTACCTGCCTGCCGAGTCCGAGGCCGTCGGGGGCGACTGGTACAAGTGCCGGCGGCTGCCCGACGGCCGGATTCTCCTGGCCGTCGGCGACGCTTGCGGTCACGGGCTGCGCGCCGTGGCCCGGATGGCCCAGCAGCGGCACGCCCTCGCGGGGCTCGCCCACGCCCCCGGGACCGACGCCGGGCAGCTGACCACCTGGCTCAACGAACTGTTGTGCGCCGACCCGGCGGCGGAGACGGCGACCGGGATCATCGGACACATCGACGCCGGGCACACCCTGCGCTGGGCGTGCGCGGGCCACCCGGCCCCCCTGCTGCTCCGCGACGGCCGGGCCGAGGCGCTCGACACCGGACACCGGGGGCCCCTCTTCGGCCTCGTACCGGGCCACGCCTACGCCACCGCGACCGTGCGGCTGCGGCCCGGGGACCTGCTCCTGCTCTACACCGACGGACTGGTCGAGCGGCGGGGAGAGGACATCACCGAGGGGATCGCCGCGCTGATGGCCGTCCTCGTCTCCTGCGCGGGGCTCACCCCGCAGGAGACGCTCGACCGCGTCATGGGCAGTTTCGTCGTGGAGGACCACGAGGACGACACCTGTCTGGTGGCCCTGGGGTTCGACTGACGGGGGCCCGCGGACCGCACGATCGCGCCGGGAGCGCTCCGCCCGTGCCCGCCGCTTCGTCTGAGACCGGCAGGGCGGGGTAGTGGCTGGAAACCGGCACCATCGAGGGAGGACCAGATGACCGATCACGAGAAGGCCAAGGACAACCCGCGCACCACTCCGTCCCAGGCGGAGGGTGAGAGCGGCGACCGCGCGGCCCGCAAGCAGGCGGACGACGCCGTCGTGGGCCGCTCGGACGACGGCTCCGCGGACGCGGGGGGCCACGAGGCCAAGCGTCAGCGTCCGGGCATCGGCCGCGAGGAACAGGCCCGCCCGGACGGCGAGGACCAGTGACGGCGCGATCCGGGACCGCCCGCCCCGGGAAGAGCCCGCGCGGGCCCGGATCGCCCGGACCAGTGGACGGAGTGAGCTGAATGCGTACAGCGGCGGCACGCGCGATGGGTGTGGCCACCCTCGGATACGGCGTCGCGGTCGCCTGCCGCCCCGGTCTCCTGGCCCGCCCCTGCGGCTTGCCGGACCGGGGTTCCTCGGCCCTGCTGATCCGGGCCCTGGGAGTGCGTGACGCCGTCATCGGCGCCGCGATGGTGACGGCCCCCACGGGCGCGGCACTGCGAGCGGCCGTCTGCTGCCGGGTCGCCGTCGACACGGGCGACGCGCTGCTCTTCGGTACCTTCCTGGCCCGCCACAGGGAGCGCGCGAAGGCGGCCTCGGCCGCCCTCGCCTGGGCGGCCGTCTGCGGGTGGACGCTGACCGGGGGCGGGCAGCCCGCCGCTCCGGTCCTGCAGGACGCGACCAATGTCGCCGTACGGGCCGCCCAGTCCGTCACGCGCGCAAGACTCTGAGGGCCGCGCCCCGCGGCCCCGCCGGTGGGTGGGGCTCCGCGGGGCGCGGGCGGGATGCGTGCGGTCAGGCGGCCGGCTTGCCGGGCTGGTCGTGGGTCGAACAGTGGATGCCGCCGCCGCCCGAGGCGATCGTGTCGATCGAGACCGGTACGACGTCCCGCTTGGGGAAGTGCTCCCGCAGGATGCCGCGGGCCCGGTCGTCCGCCTTGCCGTCCCCGAACGTGGGCATGAACACGGCGTCGTTGGCCACGTAGAAGTTGGCGTACGTCGACACGAAGTCGTCGCCCCTGCCCGTGATCCGGTCCAGGTCGGGCTGCGGCAGGTCGATGACCTCGAAGCGCCGGCCGCGGGCGTCCGTCGCCTTCGACAGGACGGATTTCGCCTGGTCGGCCGAGCGCGACCAGGAGTCCGCCGGGGTGGTGGGATGCGCGCGGTCCAGCAGGATCACACCGGGCTCGGTGAAGCGTACGAGGCTGTCCACGTGGGCGTCGGTGATGTCCTGGCCGCGCACCCCGGCCAGCCAGACCACCTTCTGGACGCCCAGCGTGGTCTTGAGTTCCGCCTCGATGGTGTCGCGGTTCTTACCGCGGTTGCGGTTGTCGTTGACGATCGAACTCTCGGTGATCAGCAGGGTGCCCTCGCCGTCGGTCTCGAAGGAGCCGCCCTCGGCGACGAGGGGGGCCTGGACCCGGGCGATGCCGTACTTCTGGAGCAGGGTGCGGCCGACCGCACCGTCGTTCTCGTGCTCCTGCTTGTTGCCCCAGCCGTTGAAGTTGAAGTCGACGCCGACGACCTTGCCACCCTCCTCGACGAAGACGGGGACGATGTCGCGCGCCCACAGGTCGTCGACCGGCAGCGGGATGACCTCGACCGCGGAGCCGCACGCCCGCTGGGCGGCGTCCACCTGATCCGGCCGGGCCATCATGACGACCGCCTCGTACTTTCCGACGGCCCGGGCGATGCGCGCGATGTCCTCGCGGACGGAGGACAGGTCCTGCTTCCACACCGAGTTCAGGGCGGGCCACGCCATGAAGGTGCGGGTGTGGCTCTCCCACTCGGCGCCGAGGCGTCGCGCGCCGACCGCCGTGGCGGATCCGGCGGGCCCGGCGGTGGCTCCGGCCCGGGCTCCGGACCCGGAGGAACCGCAGGCCGAGGCGCCCATGAGCGCGGCGCCCACTCCGGAGAGGCCGCGCAGGACGGTCCGACGGCTGAGGGGGAGGAAGGGCATGGGGGGACTCCGGTCGTGGGCTGGCGGAAGAGGCATCCGGCCAGGGCAGGTGCAGGTACGGAGGTGAGGCGTAGGCCCACAAAACGGACTCCACGCCGAGGCGAGTCTTGCACTGACTGGAAATTCAGTCAAGGTGCGGAGGGTGCGGCCGGGCCCGTGTCGGAGCCGTGGCGGAGCCGGGCCGGGCCAGGCCGTGTCAGGTCGGGCAGCCGAGCCGCGGCCCGGCGCCCCCGGGCGCGCTACGCGACGACGAGGCGGGTCGGAGCCGTCGCCGGCGGCTCCGGCAGGCGCAGACCGGGCCCGCCGGGCGTGACCGAGCCGAGAACGCTCGCGTGCCGGGCGCCGGTGCAGGACGGGACGGTGCCCGGGAGGCCGTGGGCGGTGAGCCAGCCGAGCACGGCGAAGGCGTACGCCTCCTTCGCGCCCGACGGCAGCCCGAGTTCGTCGGATGTCCGCAGCGCCACGCGATCGCCTCGGCCCGCGCTTCCAGGCGCGCCCGCGCCCAGTTCGTCCCGCAGCCACCCCATCAGCACGGGGTTGCGCGTCCCGCCGCCCGACGCGATCACCTCCGTCGCCCCGAAGGGCCGCACGGCGTCGGCGACGGTCCGCGCCGTGAGCCGGGTCAGCGTGGCGACGACGTCCTCGGCAGGCAGCGGCCCGAACGCGTCCAGCGCCGTCCGCAGGTAGGGCAGGTGGAACAGCTCCTTGCCGGTCGTCTTCGGCGCGGGCCGCGCGTAGTACGGCTCGTCCAGCAGCCGCCGCAGCAGGGGCGCGTGCACGCTGCCCCGCGCGGCGAGCGCGCCGTCCACGTCCATGGAGTACGCCGCGCCGGCCGAGGCGTCGCGCCCCGCCAGCTCGCGCACCGCCGCGTCGATCAGCGCGTTGGCGGGCCCCGTGTCGAAGGCCAGCGGTGCGCCACCCGCTCCGTCGGGACCCGCCCCGTCGGGAACCACCGTGACGTTCCCGATTCCGCCCAGGTTCAGCGCCACGGGCACCCCCGGCCGTCCCCGCAGCCACATCACGTCGACGACGCTCACCAGGGGCGCGCCCTGCCCTCCGGCGGCCACGTCCCGCGTGCGGAACCCGGAGACGACGGGGCGGCCGGTCGCCTCGGCGATCCAGGCCGGTTCGCCGATCTGGAGCGTCCCGCGCACCCGGTCGGCCTCGGTCCAGTGGTAGACGGTCTGCCCGTGCGAGGCGATCAGGTCGGCGCGTCCGTCGCACAGCTCGCGGTCGGCCCGTACGGCGGCCGCGGCGAAGGCCTGCCCGATCCGCGTGTCGAGCCGGCACACCGTGGCCAGATCCACCCCGGCGGGCGGCAGGGCCCCGGCCAGCTCCGCCCGCAGCTCCTCGTCGTACGCCGTACTGATCAGGCCCAGGGGGGTCAGCACCAGCGTGTCCCCGTCCACGGCCAGGTCGGCGGCGGCCGCGTCGATGGCGTCGTACGACGTGCCCGACATCAGCCCGACCACCCGCAGGGCGCTCACCGCAGCGCCCGCTCGTGGACGCCGCCGCGCAGCGTCAGCAGTGCGAGGGCGCTGACGGCGCAGGCCGCCGCCGCGTAGTACGCGGGAATGTCGGCGTCCCCGGTCCGCTCGACGGCCTCGGTGATGATCAATCCCGCGCAGCCCGAGAACACGGCGTTGGACAGCGCGTACGCCAGCCCGAGCCCCGTGTAGCGCACCGTCGTCGGGAACATCTCGGCCAGCATGGCGGGCCCCGGCCCCGCCATCAGCCCGACGGCGGCCCCCGCGCCGAAGAGCGCCGCCCCCTTCACGTACACCGGCGCGCCGGGATCCCGTACGAGGTGCAACAGCGGCAGCGCGAGCACCGCGACCAGCAGCGCCCCCGTCAGCATCACCGCCCGCCGCCCGAGCCGGTCGCTCGCCGCACCGGCGGGCAGGATGGACGCGGCGAACCCCAGATTGGCCACCGCGGTCGCGATGAGCGCCTGCTGGAACGTTGCGTGCAGCGTGGTCTGGAGGTACGAGGGCAGCACGACCAGGAAGGTGTAACCCGCCGCCGACCACCCCGTCAGCCGCCCGACGCCCAGCGCCACGGCCCTGACCGTCTCCCCGGCGGGCGGCCGCCGCCCGGGCCCGGTCTCCCGGGCCGCACCCGCCGCGAAGGCGGGGGTCTCGTCCAGGCGCAACCGCAGCCAGAGCGCGCCGAGCCCCAGCGGTAGCGTCAGCAGGAACGGCAGCCGCCACCCCCAGTCGTGCAGCTGCGACGCGGTCAGTACGGTCGCCAGGAGCGCCGCCGCCCCCGCCCCCGCGAGCAGGCCGAGCGCCACCGTGAACGACTGCCACGCCCCGTACCGCCCCCTGCGGCCCGGCGGTGCGCACTCCGTCATGATCGACACCGCGCCGCCGAACTCCCCGCCCGCCGACAGCCCTTGGAGCACGCGCAGCATCGTCAGCAGCCACGGCGCGGCCGCGCCGATGGTGGCGTACGTCGGCAGCAGGCCGATCAGGGTCGTGGCGCCGGTCATCAGGCAGATCACCAGGATGAGCGTCGGGCGACGGCCGATCCGGTCCCCGAGCCGGCCGAACACCGCGGCCCCGACGGGCCGGAAGAAGAAGGCGAGGGCGAAGGACGCGTACGTCTTCACGAGCCCTTCCGCGCCGCTCCCGCCCTCGGGGGTGAAGAAGTGCGCCGCGATCAGGGTGGCGACATGGCCGTAGACGCCGAACTCGTACCACTCGATGAAGTTCCCGACGGACCCGGCCACCAGGGCCCGGCGGACGCTGCCCGGCCGGACCGTCGGAGCGGGCCGCACCGGACCGGGGGCGGGTGTGGTCATGGAGCAAGCGTGCGGAGCGCGCACCGGCTCCACAAGTCCCGTCCCCCGTATGCCGTACGCGCCCGGTGGCCCGCGTGCCCCTCCCGCGCGGGCCTACCAGGTGGGGCGGATCGGCCCCGGCGGCGTGAGCCGGGTCAGGTCGGCGACGAGCTCGCCGAAGCGGGCCTCGCCCAGCGCCTCCCGCAGGGGTGCGACGGCGTCCCGGGCGGCCTGGTCGGCGGCGCGGGTGGCGGCCCGGCCGGTCTCGGTCAGCGCCAGGAGCCGGGCGCGGGCGTCGTGGGGGTGCGGGTGCCGCTCCACGTACCCCTTGCGGACCAGCTCCTCGACCAGCTGCGCCGCGGCCTGCTTGGTCACCCCGAGGTGCTCGGCCAGGTCGGCGGTGGTGGCGCCGCCCGGGGAGATGCGGGCGAAGGCGAAGCCGTGTGCGGGCCGGAGGTCCTCGAACCCCTGCTGGGACACGCGGGCGTGGATCTCCTGCACCAACTGCCCGGAGAGTGCCAGCACGAGTGCGGAGAAGGCCAGAGCGTCATCCATGGGCTTGACTATAACTGGTCAAGCTGCTTGTCTTCATGGACAAGCTTCTTGTCTATATCGAGCCCATGGAGGCAGTCATGCCGTTCATCCACCGTGAGGAGGCCGTCGTGTACGAGATTCACGGCGGCCGTTTCGTGTCCTACGTCCGCCCGGACTCCGGCGGCCGGGACCTGGCCGCGTGGCGCGCCGAGATCCCGGCCGGAATGGTGGGCCCGGCCCACACGATCAGCGAGGAAGAGACGTTCTACGTCCTTTCCGGGAGCCTGCGGATGACCATCGGCGGCGAGAGCGCCGTACTCGGCGCGGGCGACGCGGCGGTGGCTCCGGCGGGCTGCGAGCTGTCCTTGGCCAACACGGCCGACCAGCCCGCCCACATGTGGGTGACCACCCGCGTCGGGCTGACCGCCGAGCTGGCCGACGGCAGCGTTCTCACGCCGCCCTGGGCCAACGGGGCCCAGGTCCGGTAGGCCCGCCCTGCCCGGTCGGACGGCCGCCGCCGGGAGGTCAGCCGGAGACGTCCAGGGCCGTCCCGTACAGCCGGTTCACCGTGAGCCGGACGACCACCCGGCGCTCGGCCACCAGCCGCGCCAGGAACTCCTCCTCGGCCGCTCCCGTCGGCCGGGCGTCCTGCGCGATCATCGCGAGGAGCTCCCGGCCGACGGGGTCACCCGGCGCGGTGGTGGGCTCGGACACCTCGGCCTCGCCCTCCGCGACACCGAACGACCACACGTCGCCACCCGGCACGTGCAGCGCCGCGCGCGGGTCGCGCCGCAGCTGGCGGACCTTCACGCGGTCGGCGGTGGTCGAGAAGCGCACGACGCGGGCCGCGGGGTCCCAGCTGTAGAGCATCGTGGTCAGGTGGGGGTGGCCACTGCTCTTGTTCGTGGCGAGGGTCCCGAATTGGTGCGCGCCCAGCAGCGCGGAGAGTTCCTCGTCGGACAGGGTCCGGGGTGCGGGTCCTTGGCTCATGGAACGGTCAACCCCGTTGAACAGCCCGTCATTCCATGGCCCCGATCTGCGACTGCGGCCACAGCGGCGGGAGTTCACCGGTTCGGGGGCGTCAGAGCGTGAGCACCCGGACGAGCAGCACGATCAGGGTGCCCCCGGTGAGCAGCGACCCCACCGCGGTGAACACGCGGTCGACCGTCGGCGCGTCCCAGCCCTGGATCTCGAACCGCCGGGGCGCCCGCGGGTCGTAGCGGACGAGGACGGCGGCCCCCACGCCGAAGCCCGCCCGGACACGCCCGCGCCCGAGGCGGGACGCGTGCTCGCACTCCTGGCCGTCCGCCGTGGTCCACGCGGCGACCGGGTGGTGGTAGGTGGCCCCGTCGTCGTCCCGCCTGACGTCGTGGCGGACGATCCGGGCCCTCGCGGTGACGCCCGAGCGCCGGATCGTCCGGGCGCGGCGGAGTCCGTACACGCCGAGGGGCAGGAAGACCACGCCGATCATTAGGGGGATGAGAGAGAAGAGCCATTCGCGTCGCATACGGTGTGCGACGCCTGAGCAGGGGTTTTGGTTGCGCCGAGGCGGGCCGCCGGCTCGGCCCCGGCCGTCGCGGCGGACCCCGGTTGCGGGCGTTCGGGGCCCGCTCATACTGAAGCGGTGAGGCGTCCTCGTACAGTCCTGCTGTGCATCGCCGGCCTGCTGGGCACCGCCCTTCCGGCCGGGACCGCGGCGGGCTCCGCGTCGGCCGCGCCGGCGGCGGGGGCCTGCGTCACCTCGCCCGGCCCCGCCCGGGGCGATGCGGCCAAGGTCCTGTCCATCGCCCAGGGGGCCCAGAAGGAACTGGGCCTGAACGCGGTGATCCTGCGCGTCTCCTCCGGTGACCGCGAGGTGCTCACCACGGCGCTGGGACAGTCGATGACGGGTGTCCCGGCCGACCCCGCGATGCACTTCCGCACGGGCTCCGTGGCGATCGTCTACATGGGCGTCGCCCTGCTCCGCCTCGTCGAGCAGGGCAAGGCCTCCCTCGACGACCCCGTGTCCCGCTGGCTGCCGGACGTACCCCACGGCTCGGAGATCACCCTGCGGATGCTCGGCGACTCCACCTCCGGCCTGCACGACTACGTCACGGACCCCGCCTTCCTCAAGGAACTCGAGGCGGCGCCGTTCCGCGCGTGGACGCCCGCCGACATCACCGGCTACGCGACGCGGCAACCGCTCCTCTACAAGCCGGGGACCAACTGGAGCTACTCGCATGCCAACTTCGCGCTCCTCGGCGCCGCGCTCGAGAAGATCAGCGGGCTTCCGCTGGACCGGCTGCTCTCGGAGCAGGTGATGCGACCGCTCGGACTGACCCAGACCAGCAACCAGTCCACACCGCGCATCCCCGAACCGGCCCTGCACGCCTTCACCTCCGAACGCGGCATCTATGAGGAGTCCACTTACTGGAACCCCTCGTGGACCACCGCTCCCGGCGCCGTCCTCGTGCAGAACATCTGCGATCTCGACCGGTCCGCGCACGCCGTCGGAACCGGCGAGCTGCTCTCCGCGAAGTCCTTCAAGACCCAACTGGACCCGGGCACCATCGGCTTGGGCCACGCCACGTCCTCCTGCCCGGCGAGTGTCTGCCTGCTGGCCAACACGGCGACCCACCATTTCGGCCTGGGCGTGCTCATCGCCGACGGCTGGATCCTGACGAACCCCTCCTTCTCGGGCTACGCGGGCATCCAGGCCTACCTGCCGGCGCAGAAGCTCGCGATCTCCGTCACCGTGACGCAGGGCCCCAAGAGCCCCGCGGGCAATTCGGCCCAGACCATCGCCGAACGCATCTCCGCGGCCCTGGCCCCCGGGCACGCGCTCAAGCCGCGTTGACGCAGGTCTGGTCCTTCGCCGGGAGCTTTCCGGTGGCGAGGTACGCGGTGACCCGATCGTCGACGCAGCCGTTGCCGTAACGCCCGAAGAGGGCATGCCGGTTGGCGCCCTCGAGGGTCACCATCCGGGAACTCGGCAGCAGGCGGCGCAGTTCGGCGCTGCCCTTGTACGGGGTGCGCGGGTCACCGGTGGCGGCGACGATCAGCACCGCGGCGTCACGGCTGACGCGGGTGGGCTCCTCCCGGGGCCGGTCCCAGAAGGCGCACGGGCCGATGTTGTTGCTCATCGGCCCGAACAGCGGGTGCGCGGCGCGGCCGCGCTCGATGTCGCGCCAGTACACCTCGGGGTCGCGCGGGGCGGCCACGTCCCCGCAGAGGACCGCCGCCTGTACGCCCGAGGGCTCGGCCCCGCCGTGCAGCAGGTAGCGCAGCGTCGCGGCGAAGCCCGGCGACAGCGCGCTCGGCGCCGCGCCCCGCGCGGCCTTGTCCAGTACGGACATCTGCTCGCCGAGGAACGCCCGCGTCGGGTCCCTGTCGTCTCCGATGGCGCTGTAGAGGAGCACCGGCACCTGACTGTCGTCGATCCGGAAGGTGTCGGTGCCGACGCCCACGGTCAGCGGTGCGCGCGCGGCCGCCGCGACCACCCGCCCGGTGGTGGCGAGCACCTCGGCGCGGGTGCGCCCGAGACCGTAGGTGTCGTGCCGCCGGGCCGCCCAGGCGGCCCAGTCCGAGAGGGCCCGCTCGCTCTCGCGCTCGGATCCCTTCAGCAACCGGGGCCCGTAGTCGGCGGGGTTGATGGCCCCGTCGAGCACGACCCGGTCGTAGCGGCCGGGGAACATCTGGGTGTAGACGGTGCCGAGGTAGGTGCCGTACGAGTAGCCGAGGTAGGAGATCCTGCGCTCGCCGAGGGCGCCGCGGATGACGTCCATGTCGCGGGCCGTGTTGCGGGTGCTGATGTGCGCCAGCACCGAGGGGTCGGTGGCGCGGCACTTGCTGGCCAGGTCCTTCTGCAGCGCGACCTGGCGGTCGAAGCCCGCCCGGCCCGCGCCCGCCGAGAACCAGGACGTGCCGACGGTCCAGCCGCAGTCCAGCGGGGTGCTGCGGCCGACGAAGCGCGGGTCGAAGCCGATGATGTCGTAGCGCGGGCCGACCTCCTTCATCGCCTTGCGGACGTCCGGCGGTGACTGGACCGAGGGTCCGCCCGGGCCGCCGTTGTTCAGCAGGATCGAACCGATCCGGTGGCGGGTGTCGGTCGCCTGGAGCCTGGACACCGCCACCGTGATCGTCCGGCCCCCGGGGTCGGCGTAGTCCAGCGGTACGGTCACGTCCGCGCACCGCACACCGGCCTCGTCCAGAGCCCGGCCCGCGGTGTCGGCGGGGCCCGTGGCGCAGGTGCCCCAGCCGGGGCGCTGCTGGTAGTACCGGTCGAGCCCGGACCCGGCGCCCGGGGCGGCGGGGCCGGCGGCCGTGGCGGGGGCGGCGGCCGTGGCGGGGGCGGGCGAGGCGGCGAGGCAGGCGGTGAGGGCGAGGCCCACGGCGGATGCGAGGCGTGCGGCGGGGCTGAGGGCGGTCATGGGTCTCCTTGGCGGGCGGGGTCGGCGCGTGCGCTCGTACGAGTCGACCGCTGCGGGTGAGCGCGTGTCCCGAGGCTAGGAATCCGGCCCGGCACGGCACATCGCCCACGGGCAGGAGGACCCCGCTCCCCCTCCCGCCCCGCCCGGGACCGCGGCCCCGGCAGAGGCCGCGGCCCCGGCCCGGACCGCGGCCCCGCCCGCGCGTCAGGGGCTCAGCAGGTGATGGTGACCTCGTGGACCACCGGGCGGGCCGGGTGCGGGAACGAGGCCACGCCGAAGGTGCCGCGGATGGTCGAGCCGCACGGGACGGTGCTGACCGGGCCGTGCACCTCGAGGTTCGCCGCGGTGAAGGTGACCCACTTGGTCTGGGTGCCGGGCGCGGCGCCGGCGCCGATCACCTCCGCGGACAGGGTCGTGATCAGCTCCTTCGGCGTGGGCGCCGGGCTGCCCGGGGAGGGCGGGCCGGCGAGGCCGACCGTGCCGTAGAACTCGACGGTGTTACCCGTGACCGCGGCACACAGCCGCGTGGACAGCCCCGCCTGGAGGCCCGAGTGGCCGCAGGAGGTGACGGTCGCGACGGTATCGGCGGGCTGCGCGGTGGCGCCGGCGGGGGTGATCGCGAAAACGGCCAGACCGGCGGTCCCGGCGGCGAGCAGCGCTAAGCGGTTCATGGTGTCCTCCATGGTGTGGATCACCGTCCAAGGGTTGTCCGGACGGTGTGCATGACATGTGATATTTCACATGTCATTCAAACGCAAGTTGATCAAGACCTGAACGCTTCCCGTCCGCCCCATGGCCATCTCGCCCCGGGGCGAGGCGAGTGGGGCCCGCCCTGGGGCGCCGGGGTCCTCCCTCGCCCTCAGTCGTGATCCGGCCCGCGCCGGGCCGACCGGGCGAGGCGGTCCGCGAGACCCTCGACGAGGCCGCGGAGTTCGTCCGGCCCTTCGATGACGAACGGCAGGTCCATGGCCGCGAGCACCGCGGGCACCCAGTCCAGCCGCTCCGCGCGCAGTTCGACGCGGGACCACTGTTCGGGGCCCGCCTCCGCGCCGCCCGCCGTGGGCAGGTTCCGTACGACCGCGATTCCGGCCGGAAGCCGGGCGCCGACCTGCTCGGCCGTCCCCATGACGCGCAGGGTCACCTCATGGCGGTACGGCGCGGTGGCGAAGCCCGCGAGGACGTGCCGGGCCGGATCCAGCCCGGCGCGCGGCTCGAACGAGCCCGGCAGGGTCCTCGCGTCGGTGACGCGGTCCAGCCGGAAGGTGCGGTCCTCGCCGATCGCGGGATCCGCCCCCGTCACGTACCACTTGCCCGCGTGCGCGACGAGCCCGAACGGATGCAGGGTGCGCTCGCTGCGGTGCCCGTCGGAGGCGACGTACCGGATCGCGACCGGCCGGTGATGGCGCACGGCATCGGCGATCGAGAGCAGCACCGCCGTCTGCGGTACGGCCGCCCCGCCGCCCGGCGCGGTGAAGGCGAGCGATGCGAGCACCGCGTCCAGCCTGCGGCCGAGCCGTTCCGGCAGTACGCGCCGGATCTTGGCCGCCGCGGTGTCGCTCGCCGTGCCCGTGGCCGTCGTCAGGCCGGCCCGCTGACCGGCCACCAGACCGAGCAGCACGGCGAGCGCCTCGTCGTCGCTGAGCATGAGCGGGGGCATGCGGTATCCGGGGGCGAGCCGGTAGCCGCCGTAGCGGCCCCGCACCGACTCCACGGGCACGTCGAGGTCGACGAGGTGGGCGGCGTACCGCCGCACCGTGCGTTCGTCGACCTGGAGCCGGTCGGCGAGTTCGGTCACGGTCCGGATCCCTCCCGACTGGAGGAGTTCGAGCAGGGCGAGGACGCGGGCGACGGGGCGGGGCATGTCGCGAAGTCTCTCGCACATACCGGGCAGGTTCTGTCCGGTATGGGTCGTAGCGTGCACCAAGAAGGCGATGAAGACGCTGAGAACAGACCAAGCAGGAGATATCCCCATGAATTTCGTATCCCTCCGCATCATCACCGGTGACGTGGCCCGCCTCGTCGACTTCTACGAGCGCGCCACCGGAGTGCGGGCGCACTGGGCCACCGAGGACTTCGCCGAGCTCAGGACCCCCGCGGCGACCCTCGCCCTCGCGAGCACCCGCACCGTCCCGCTGTTCGCGCCCGGCTCCGCCCGGCCGGCCGACAACCGCAGCGTGATCCTGGAGTTCCTCGTCGACGACGTGGACGGCGTGTACCGGAACCTCACGGGCTTCGTGGCGGACTTCGTCAACGAGCCGACCACGATGCCCTGGGGCAACCGGGCGCTCCTGTTCCGCGACCCCGACGGCAACCTCGTCAACTTCTTCACCCCGGTCACCCCGGCAGCGATGGCGAAGTTCGCCGCTCAGTAGGTCCGCGCCCCGGGCCCGGCGTCTCGTGTGTGACCGGGAGCGTGGTCGAGGAAGTGGACGTCGTAGCGGTCCTGGTCCGGCAGCAGGTCGGTGAAGGGCTGCAGGCCGTGCTGGACGCGGCCCAGGGTCCGGAAGTAGTCGAACCGCGCCACCCCTGAGCCGAGGACGGCCAGCAGTTCGGCCGGGCCGTCCGCGGTGGCGCCGAAGGCGTGCGGCGAGCCCGGCGGGACCAGGACCACGCCTCCCGCGTCGACCGCCTCGACGGCGCCGTCCAGCCAGAACTCCACCGTCCCGGCGAGCACGTGGAACAACTCCGCCGAGCGGGCGTGGAAATGCGGCCGGGCCCCGGGCGCGCCGGGCCCGAGGGTCAGCCGGTTGGCGCCCAGCGGGCCGCCGTCCGTCAGCAGGGTGAAACCACCGCCGTGCGGGAGCGGTACGTACTCGGCGTCCTCGGCCCGCACGACCACCGCCGCAGCTCCCGTCGCACCCGTAGCTCCTGTCGCCCCCGTCACCCTCGTCGCCGCCGTACCCGCGTGCTGTCCTGCCCTGTCCGCTGCCATCGCTGACGCTCCCGTCCTCCGTGCCGATCCGACACCTCCATTCGACCCGGGGAAGAACGGGCGAACCAGAACCGTTCGCGACCTACAGAGATCACCGGTCGTGATGAATGGGAGTGGGATGGAGCTGCGACAACTCCGGTACTTCGTCGCCGTGGTGGAGGAGGGCGGCTTCTCGCGCGCCGCCGAGCGGCTGCACATCGTGCAGTCCGCCGTCAGCCAGCAGGTGCGCCGTCTCGAACGCGAGCTCGGCCTCACCCTCTTCGAGCGGTCCACCCGCCGCGTCACCCTCACCGCGGCCGGGGAACGGCTGCTGCCGGAGGCGAGGGAGGTGCTCGCCGCCGCGGACCGGACCCGGCGGATCGCCGCGGAGATCGCCGCGAGCGACACCGCCACGCTGCGCCTGGGCACCGTGCGGGGACCTGGGGACCGGGTGTACCGGCTGCTGGCCCGGCTGGCCGAGTCGGCCCCCGGCCTCCGGGTGCGCGTGCGCGGCTTGCCGGTCGCGGACCGGCTGGCGGCCGTCCGCGCCGGCGCGCTCGACGCCGCGCTCGTCCGGGCCCTGCCGGCCGCTCCCGGGCTGGAGCTGATCCCGCTCTGGGAGGACCCGCTGTACGTCGCCCTGCCCGCCCGGCACCCGGCGGCCGCCCTGGCCCTGCCGGCCCTCCGGGACCTGGCCGGTCTGCCGCTGCGGCTGGCCGAGCGGGCCCGGAACGCGCCGTTCCACGACCTGGTGACGGGCGCGGTCAGGGCGGCGGCCGGCGCCGACGCGCCCGCCGGTCCGCCGTTCACCGACCTCCAGGACACGCTCACCGCGATCGGGGCGGAGGGCGACCGCGCGCCGTCCTGGACGGTCTTCTACCAGGTCACCGGCCTTCCGGAGGTCGCCGGTACGGTCATCCGCCCGCTGGCGTCCCCGGCCGTCACCACCTCGCTCGCCGTCCTCCCCGGCCCGCCGGGCCCCGCGCTGCGCGGGCTCCTCGCGGCTGCGGCCCCTGCACCGACGGGGAGTTGAAGACCGCCGGTCACGGTCACGGACGCGCCCCGGCGCCGACGGCGCCGGACGGATCCGGGGCGGGGACGAGGCGGAAGGCGTCCCCGTCCCGTCGCACGAACCCGGCGGTCGGGGGCGGGAAGTGGCTGCCGAGCAACAGGGTGTCCGTGTCTGCGATACGTTCCAGCAGGCGGGTGCGCGTCCGGACGGCGGCGGCCGGGTCGATGTCGACGCAGCTGCAGATGGCCGGATCTGCGAGCTGGACCGGGTGGTGGACGCAGTCGCCGGTGATGACGGCGTGGTGCCCGCCGCTGTCGAGCGCGACGGCGATCTGCCCCGGCGTGTGCCCGGGGGTGGGAATGAGGGTGAGCCCGGGCAGGACCTCAGTCCCCTCCTCCGCCACGTCCACCAGGTCGAGTTGGCCGCCCGCGCGGAGGGGCTCCACCGAGTCGTCCAGCATCAGGCGCCGGCTCTCCTCCATCTCGGCCCCGGACCAGTAGGCGTCCTCCGCGCGGGCCGTGAGGTAGCGGGCGCGCGGGAAGGTGGGCCGCCAGGTGCCGTCGGGACCGGTGCGGGTGTTCCAGCCCACGTGATCGGCGTGCAGGTGGGTGAGGATCACGTAGTCGACGTCCTCGGGCGCGAAGCCCGCCGCGGTCAGCCGGGCGAGGTAGTCGGTGTCGAGGTCGTTCCAGGCCGGGTTGGCCCGGGTCTTGCCGTTGCCGACGCCGGTGTCGACGAGGACGCGCAGACCGGCGATCTCCAGCGCGAAGGTGTGCACGGCCAGGCGCAGTCCGTGGTCGGGCCCGGCGAAGGAGGGCCGGAGCCAGTCGATCCCGGCGACCGTCTCGGGAGTGGCGTCCGGCAGCAGCCACGGTCCGGTGGCGGGGGGAAGGGTGAGCTCGTCGATGCGGTGGACGGCGATGTCACCGATCTGCCAGTGGGACACGTGGACGCTCCTGAGGGTGGGCGCGGGCGGCGGCGCCGCCCGGTGCGGGGACGGGGCCGCTCGCTCCACGACGGTGAGTCGCGCTGAGTCGCTTCGCTGACAGATAGATCATCAGACAGCTCCCCAAAACGCAAATTCTTAGCTTTAGTTGCTCACGGGACTCAGGCGCCGGGTTCGCGGCACGCCGCGGCGACGAGGGCGCGCGCGTAATCGGCCGTCAGCGGTCCCGGGCGGAACAGGATGCGGTACATCATCGGAGCCACCACCCGGTCCAGTACGTCCTCCAGCCCCGGTGCCCGCTCCCCGCGCCGCTCGCCGCGCTCGAGGATCACGGCGAGCTGCTCGGCGGCGTACGCGGAGCACTGGTCGGCGCCGCGCCCGTCCGGAGCGCCGCTCAGCGCGTCCCGGACGTAGGCGCGGCCGGGCGGCGAGGACATCTCCTCCAGGAACTGCCGCGCCCAGGCGTCGAGGTCGGCTCGCAGCGACCCGAGATCGGCCGGAGGGCCGTCGGGCCGCAGGTTCTCGACCGCCACGTCCGCCAGCAGTTCCTGCAGGTCACCCCAGCGCCGGTACACCGTGGACGGCGTCACCCCGGCCCGCGAGGCGACCATCGGCACGGTCAGCCCCTCGCGCCCCCGCTCCTCGACGAGGGACCGCACGGCCGCGTGCACGGCCTGCTGGACACGGGCACTGCGGCCCCCGGGACGCGCTGCGGGCCTGACACTCATGGCATTCACCTTAACGCTACGAATGAGCTTTCGAACCGGGTCGGCCGAGCCGGGCTCCGACCTGATCGAAAGCCGTCGCGGGTCGGTCGGTTGCCGCGAATGGCTCATCATTCGTGTACTTGGCAGGCCGTCGGCCGGGATCGGTGCCATCGTCGCTGCAGACGCATCCTTTCCTTTCGCGCAACGTGTGGAGACGGCATGCCCCATCGACGCCGCTGGCTGGCGGCCGCCTGCCTGAGTACGGTCGCTGCCGTCCTGCTCGCCACCGGGAGCACCCTCGCCACGCCCCCGCGGAAGGCGTCCGGCCACAACGCCGGGCCCGACGTCGCGGTGGGCGCCTACCTCCACTACGACTCGGTCGGCGTCGACAGGATGCAGGAACTCTCCCGCTGGCTCGGCGGCGCCGACCTGCGCGCCGGGCACACCTACCTGCCGGGCGACACCTGGGCCAATATCGAGGGGGCGCCCGAGTCCCTGCGCAGCTGGGCGCGGTGGCGCGGGGCGCGGGGCGACCGGCTGTTCGTCCTGAACGTGCCCATGCTGGACCACAACGAGGGGGGCGTCCCCGACGCCCAGGTCGCCGAGCTGCTGCGGGCCGGCGCGCAGGGCCGCAACGACCACCACTTCCGCCGGCTGGCCGAGCGGCTGGTCGGCCTCGGAGTACCGGACACCGTCATCGTGCTCGGCTGGGAGATGAACGGCTTCAACTACACCCACCGGTGCCGCCCCGACCCGGAGAGCTGGAAGCGGTACTGGCGGCACATCGTGGCCGCCATGCGCGGGGTGAAGGGGCAGCGGTTCCGGTTCGACTTCGCCCCGAACCGCGGCAGTGACGCGATCGCCTGGACCACGTGCTACCCCGGGGACGACGTGGTCGACATCGTCGGCATGGACTCCTACGACCAGCCGCCCGGCGAGAGCTTCGCGGACTACGTCACCCAGCCCTACGGACTGAAGCACCAGGTGGACTTCGCGCGGGCGCACGGCAAGCGGATCTCATACCCCGAGTGGGGGCTGTTCCGCAACGGTGACAACCCCGAGTTCATGGGGGACATGCTGGCGTGGATCGCCGACCACAGGCCGCTCTACCACAGCATCACCGACTACTGCCCGCACGGCGTGTGGCAGTGCGCCCAGAACCCGCGCTCCGCGGGCGTGTTCCGGGACTTCCTGTCCACCGAACACGGCCGCGCGCGGTCCGTACGTCCTGCGGCCGGGAACCTCCCGGGCGTGCACCCCGGGCGCGGCTGAGGCGGCCCGCCCGCTCAGCCGCTCCGGTGGTGCAGCGCGGCGAGCACGCGGTCGGGTGTCAGGGGCAGTTCGCGCAGCCGCCGCCCCGTGGCGTGGGCGACGGCGTTGCCGATGGCGGCGGCCGTGCCGACGATGCCGATCTCGCCGATCCCCTTGCTGCCCATCGGGTTGAGGTGCTTGTCGTGTTCGTCGATCCAGTGCGCCTCGATGTCCGGCACGTCGGCGTGCGCGGGCACGTGATAGGCGGCCAGATCGCGCTCGGCGAAGTCGCCGAACTCCCGGTCCATGGTGCTGTGTTCGGTCAGCGCCATGCCCAGTCCCATGACCATGGCGCCCTTGAACTGTGAGCGTGCGGTGCGCGGGTTGAGGATGTGGCCGGCCGCGAAGACGCCGAGCAGCCGTCGGACGCGTACCTCTCCGGTGACCGTGTCGACCTGGGCCTCGGCGAAGTGCGCGCCGAAGGCGTGCCGGGCGTAGGGGGACTTCTGCTTGGCCGACTGCGTCGTGTCGGCCGAGGCGGACAGGCCCTCGGCCGGCAGCGGCCCGTGGTGGCGCTCCAGGCGCGCGGTCAGCGCCGTGCAGGCGTCGTGGACGGCCCATCCCCAGGACGCCGTGCCGGCGGACCCGCCGGCGAGCGCCGCCGCGGGCAGCCCGGTGTGCCCGAGGGCGAGGGAAACGCTGTCGAGCGGGACCCGCAGGGCGTCCGCGGCCACCTGGGCCAGGACGGTACGGGCGCCCGTACCGATGTCGGTGGCGTTGATCTCGACGAGGAAGCCGCCGTCGGGCCGGGCGTGCGCGCGGGCCGTGGAGGGGGAGACGAGCACGGGATAGGTCGCGGCGGCCACACCGGTGCCCAGCAGGTACGGGCCCTCACGCCGCGGGGTGCGCAGGGCGCTCCAGGCGAACCGGTCCGCGCCCTCGCGCAGGCACTCCACGAGGTGGCGGCTGCTGAAGGGGCGGCCGCTGTCGGGTTCGGTCGGGGGTTCGTTGCGTACGCGCAGCTCGATGGGGTCGATGCCGAGGGCGTCGGCCAGTTCGTCCATGGCCGATTCCAGGGCGTACATGCCGGGCGCTTCCCCGGGCGCGCGCATCCACGACGGGGTCGGTACGTCCAGGGCGACGGCGCGGTGCGTGGTGCGGATGTCCGGTACGGCGTACATGACACGGGCGGGCACGGCGGCCTGCTCGACGAACTCGCGGACGCGCGACGTGTGGGTGGTGATCTCGTGGGTGAGGGCCGTGAGGGTGCCGTCGGCGCGGGCGCCGAGCCGGATCCGGTGCAGGGTCGGGGCGCGGTGCCCCACCGTCGCGGGCAGGTGGCCGCGCGGGAGGGAGAGCTTGACGGGCCGGCCGAAGTGGCGCGCGGCCATCGCGGCCAGCACCACGTGGGGGCGCGGGGTGCCCTTGGAGCCGAAGCCGCCGCCCACGTGCTCGGACACGACGGTGACGTCGTCCTCGGGAAGCTTCAACAGGGAGGCCAGCGCGGCCCGGACGGGCCCCGCCCCCTGGCTGGAGTCGTGCACGGTCAGGTGGTGGCCCTCGGCGTCCCAGTCGGCCGTGGCGGCGTGCGGCTCCATCGGGTGGTTGTGCAGGGGAGCCACCGCGTAGGCACAGTCGACCCGCACGGCCGCGGCCGCCAGGGCCGTGTCCGGGTCGCCCTGCTCCCGGTGGGCGGGGTGCCCGCCGTTGGCCTGCTCCGGGGTGTAGGCGCCGGGATGGTCGGCGCGGAGGGTGACGTCGTGCGGTTCGCCGGCGTAGGCGACCCGCACCCCGGCCGCGGCGGCCCGCGCGCCTTCCAGGGAGTCGGCGACCGCGAGGGCGACGTACCAGCCGCGATGCGGGACGCGGGGGTCCTGGAGCAGCTGGAGCGTGGGGTCGTCGGAGGGGCCCAGGCGCGGCGCGTTGAACGGGGTCAGCACGCCGACGACCCCGGGCACGGCCACGGCGGCGGTGTCGTCGACGGAGACGACGCGGCCGCGGGCGACTTCCGCGGGGACCGGCCAGGCGTAGGCGCAGCCGCGCGGGGTGTGCTCGGCGGCGTAGCGCGCGGCTCCCGTGACCTTCTCGCGTCCCTCCCGGCGGGGCACGGGGCTGCCGAGGGCGGTGGTGGGGCGCATGACGGGCTCCCTTTCTGATCGGTGCGGGCGGCCAGGACGTCTCATTCGGGTCCCGCCGGTTACGCGGGAGGCTCGCCGCCCGCGGCGCGGACGAGGGCCGTGAGCGCGTCGTGGGCGAGGTTGCGGGCGAGGCCGACCTTGAACGCGTTGTCGCGCAGCGGCCGGGCCTGCTCCAGCTCCGCGTCCACCGCCCGGCGTACGGCTTCGTCGGTGGGCGCGGAGCCCGCCAGCAGCTGTTCGGCGACGGTGGCGCGCCAGGGCCGGTGGGCGAGGCCGCCGAAGGCGAGGGCGACGTGCCGCACGCGGCCGTCGGCGAGCTGCAGTACGGCGGCGACCGAGGCGAGGGCGAAGGCGTACGAGGCCCTGTCGCGGGCCTTGCGGTAGAGGGACACGGCGCCGGGGGCGGCCGGGGGCAGCACCACGGCGGTGATGATCTCCCCGGGCCGGATGACGGTGTCCCGCTCCGGGTGGTCCCCGGGCAGCCGGTGGAACCCGGTGGCCGCGACGCGCCGCGGGCCGCGCTCGTCCCCGTACAGCTCGATCTCGGCGTCCAGGGCGGCGAGGGCCACGGCCATGTCCGAGGGGTGCGTGGCGACGCAGTGCGCGGAGTGGCCGAGCACGGCGAGGTCGCGGTGCACGCCGTCGCGGGCGGCGCAGCCGGTGCCGGGCTCGCGCTTGTTGCACGGCTTGGACACGTCCTGGAAGTACGGGCAGCGGGTGCGCTGGAGCAGGTTCCCGCCGGTGGTGGCCATGTTGCGCAGCTGCCCGGACGCCCCGGCGAGCAGGGCCTGGGAGAGCGCGGGGTAGCGGGCCCGTACGAGGGGGTGCGCGGCCAGGTCGCTGTTGGCGACGGTGGCTCCGACGCGCAGGCCTCCCGTGCCCGTTTCCTCGACCTGGTCCAGGGGGAGCCGGGTGAGGTCGATGAGGGTGCCCGGCGATTCGACCCCGAGCTTCATGAGGTCGACGAGGTTGGTGCCGCCGCCGAGGTAGCGCGAGCCCGGGTGACGGGCATGGGCGGCCACGGCCTCCTGGAGGCTGGTGGCCCGTACGTAGGCGAAGGGCTTCACGCGATCACGTCCGGGCTCGGGGCGGAGGGAGCGGTCGGCGCGGACCGGGCGCCGACTTCGGCGACGGCGTCGACGATCCCGTTGTAGGCGCCGCAGCGGCAGAGGTTCCCGCTGAGCCGCTCGCGGATCTCCTCGCGGGTCAGGGCGACGGGGCCGTGCGCCGCCGCCACGTCGGTGACGTGCGAGGGGTGCCCGGCGGCGGCTTCCCCGAGCACGCCGACGGCGGAGCAGAGCTGGCCCGGAGTGCAGTAGCCGCATTGATAGGCGTCGTGCGCGAGGAAGGCCCGCTGGAGCGGGTGCAGCGCCCCGTCGGCGTCGGTGTCGGTCTCGGTGTCGGTGTCGGTCCCGGCGTCGGCGTCGGCGTCCGTGGACGTGTCGGCGAGACCCTCGACGGTCGTGACCTCGGCCCCGTCCTGCGCCACGGCGAGCAGCAGGCAGCTGTTGGCGCGCCGGCCGCCCACGAGGACGGTGCAGGCACCGCACTGGCCGTGGTCGCAGCCCTTCTTGGACCCCGTCAGGTCGAGCGTCTCGCGCAGGGCGTCGAGGAGGGTGACGCGGTGGTCCAGGTCGAGCAGGTGGTCCGTGCCGTTGACGCGCAGCGCGACGCGCGAGCGGAAACCGTCGCCCTCGGGTCCGCCGGGCGGCCGGCCGCCCGGGTCGGGTCCGGCGGGACTTCCGGCGCCTGCCCGGGGCATGGAATGATTTCCGCTCGCAGCCACGACTGTCCTTAATGTCCGTTACAGGATGTGTCCCGTCGACTGCCCACCCTCCGGCATTCCACACGTGCGGGCGGCTGGGCGCGCCGTCACGCGCCGCGGCCCGATCCGTTCAGCGGCGGTAGGAGGCCGTGGCGATCCGGACGAACGAGCGGATCAGCGGATTCGTGTCCGCCTCGCCCTCGTTCCACGCGACCACCACACGGCTCGGCGCCATGTCGGTCAGCGGTACGACGGCCAGACCCTCGGGCGGCCGGTGTCCGAGCGGGGCCATCCCGACCGTGCCGTTCCAGAGCACCGCCTGCAGGCACTCCTGGACGGCGCGCACGACCGGGCCCTCGCGGGGCTCGCCGCCGTTCCAGTACGCCTGCCAGACCGGGTCGGTGCCGTCCGGGAACCGGAACCAGCGCCGGTCCGCGAGGTCGGCCCGCTCGAGACGGCCGCGGCGGGCCAGCGGATCGTCCGCGCGCAGCACGGCGCCCACCGGGTCGGCCCGCAGGTCATGGACCGTCAGGCCGCTCTCGTCGAACGGCGCGCGGGTCAGGGCGATGTCGACGAGACCGGCGCGCAGACCGCAGGTCGGATCGGTCAGGTCGGTCTCGCGGACGCGGACCTCGACGCCCGGGTGCCGGCGGCGGTACGCGGCGGCCAGCCGGATCGCGCCGCCGTCGGAGCCGTCGCCCAGGATCCCTACGGTCAGGGCCGCCGGGCCGGCCGCCGCCGCGACGCGCACGCGCACCTGATCGGCCTGGTCGAGCAGGGTGCGCGCCCCCTCCAGCAGCGCGGTCCCGGCCGGAGTGAGGGCGACGCCCGCGGGGGAGCGGTGCAGCAGGACGGCGCCGACGTCCGCCTCCAGCCGCTTGATCGCGCGGCTCAGCGGCGGCTGGCTCATGTGCAGCCGGGCGGCGGCCCGGCCGAAGTGCAGTTCTTCGGCGACGGCCACGAAATAGCGCAGCGTCCGCAGCTCCATGACCGGTGACGATACCCGTACGGCATCGGCGCGCCCCAAGCGGTCTTGGACGGCGGCCGCGCCCGGGCGGTGGAATCGGAGCATGACCGACGAACCGATGTACGACGCGATGTCCGACCCGACGTCCGACCCGACGTCCGAGCCGATGGACGCCCCGGGGCACGCCGAGATGCCCGACCCCGCCGTACAGCCGTCCGGCGCCCAGGAGATCGCCCCCGGCCTGCTGGTGATCCCGAACCAACGCGTCGGGCTGGTGCCCAACATCGGTGTCATCGGCGGTACCCGGGCCGTCCTGGTCGTCGAGACCGGCCTGGGCACCGCCAATGCCGAGCGGCTCCTCGCCTTCGCGCTCGAGGTGGCGAAGGGCCGCCGGCTGTACCTGACGACGACGCACTTCCACCCCGAACACGCCTTCGGTGCCCACGTGTTCGCGGGCCGGGCGACCTACCTGGTCAACCGCGCCCAGGCGGACGACCTCGCGGCGAAGGGGCCGGGGTACCTGGACATGTTCCGAGGCCTCGGCGGGCCCGTCGCCCGCCACCTCGACGGCGTACCGGTGCCCGCACCGGACGTGGTCTACGACGACGCCGGGTACGACCTGGACCTCGGCGGCCGGACCGTACGGCTGCGTCCCACCGGCCGGGGGCACACCCGGGGCGACCAGGTGGTCGAAGTGCCGGACGCCGAGGTGCTGTTCACCGGGGACCTGGCCGAGACCGGGCAGTTCGCCATCTTCCCGTGGTTCCCGCCGTACGACACGGACGTGTCCGGGGTGCGCTGGCTGTCCGTGATGGACCGGCTGGCCGCCCGCCGCCCCCGGGTGGTGGTGCCGGGGCACGGCGACCTCGGCGGCCCCGGCGTGCTCGCCGCCGTCGCCGACTACCTGCGCGAGCTGCGCGACGAGACCTGGCGGCGGCGTGACGCGGCGATGGGCCCGGACGCGATCGTCGCCGAGGTACGGGCGCTGCTGACCGAGCGGCATCCCGAGTGGACCGGGCAGGAGTGGATCGAGCGGGGCGTGGGGTGCCTGTGCGCCGAGCACGGCGCGTGACGCCCGGGCCGACCTCGCTCCCCGCCGGGGGATCAGCGGCGCTGGTACGCCATGTCACGCGCGGCGTCCAGGGCGGTGGCGACCGCGCCCATGAGGACGGCGTCCTCGCCCAGCACACCGGCGGTGACCTTCGGCCGCAGCGGGGTGAGCGTCCGCAGGGCGCGGCGTACGGTCGGCAGCAGCAGGTCGGCGCTCTGGCCCAGGCCGCCGCCGAGGACGACGAGGTCGGGGTCCAGGACCGCGGACACGGCCGAGACGATGAGGGCGAGGTGCTCGCCTTCGGCCTCCACCGCCTCGACCGCGGCGGGCACCCGGGCGCGGGCGGCGTCGAAGACGTCCGCGGCGGTGAGCGGCCCGGTCATCCCGCGCTCGCGGGCGGCCGCGACCACGGCCTCCGCGGAGGCGACGGCCTCGGCGTTGGTGCCGCGAGGGCGTCCGGCCCACGGCAGGAACCCGATCTCCCCCGCTCCTCCGTGCGCCCCGGTGAAGATCCGGCCGTCGGTGACGATCCCCATGCCGAGGCCCGTTCCGATCATCAGGTAGAGGAAGACCCGGCTCGACGCGCCGACGCCGAACGTGTACTCGCCGAGGGCGGCGAGGTTGGCGTCGTTGTGGAAGGCCACCGGCAGCCCGAGCCCGTCGCCCATCCGGTCGGCGAGGCCGGGGCGCCCCCAGCCGGGCAGGTTGCGGGCGTAGCGCACGCGGCGGGACGCCTCGTCGTAGACGCCGGGGGTGCCGACCACGGCGTGCGTGACCTTGGCCGGGTCGGCGTCCGACCGCTCCACGAGGCCGCGGGCCGCGCCCACGACGAGGTCGGCCAGCGCACCGGAGCCGCGGGCGTCGTTGCGCACGGCGGAGCGCGCGACCACGGTGGCGTCGAGGTCGGCGAGGGCCACCCGTACCCAGCCCCGGCCGATGTCGATGCCGAGCGCGTATCCGGCGGTGGGGTCGGGGGAGTAGAGCACGGAGGTCCGGCCGCGTTCGGGCGAGTGGGTGCCGGCTTCGCGCACCAGGGCGGCCTGGGCCAGGGCGGCGAGGGCGCTGGACACCGTCGGTTTGGACAGGCCGGTGTCGCGGGCGAGTTGGGCGCGGGAGGCGGGTCCGCCGGTACGCAGACGGTCCAGCAGCAGACGCTCGTTGGCGCTGCGCTGGCGTTGCGGATTCCAGGGCCGCTCCGCACTCCCGCCACCGACGACCGTCACGGGATCATTCTGGCATCCCCCGCGACCGGCCGACTCCCCGTGTCCCGGCGCTCCCGACCCCTTGACGCGCGTAAGTAAAGGTTCCTAACTTAAGCGCCCAGGAGGCCGGACCGGTCTCCGTGCGCGCCCCCACGGACGCCGTCCCGTCCTGCGCACCACCCGCCCAGGGAGCCCTCTCATGCCCGTGTCCCCACCCCCGAAGGTGAACGGCGGGTTCGCCCGCAGGATCGGCCTGTTCCAGGCGACCGCCATCAACATGAGCCAGATGTGCGGCATCGGTCCGTTCGTCACGATCCCGCTGATGGTCGCCGCGTTCGGCGGCCCGCAAGCCGTCATCGGGTTCCTCGCGGGCGCGCTCCTCGCCCTCGCCGACGGACTCGTCTGGGCCGAACTCGGGGCGTCCCTGCCCGGCTCGGGCGGCAGCTACGTCTACCTCCGCCAGGCCTTCCAGTACCGCACCGGCCGCCTCATGCCGTTCCTGTTCGTCTGGACGGCCATGATCTTCATTCCGCTCATCATGTCCACCGGGGTGGTCGGCTTCGTCCAGTACCTCGGCTACCTCGCGCCCGGTCTCGGCCAGACGGCCGGAGACCTCATCGGCCTCGGGGTGATCGCCCTGGTCGTCCTGCTGCTGTGGCGGGGCATCGCCCACATCGCGCGGATCACCACGGTGATGTGGGTGGTGATGATCGCCGCGGTGGTGCTCGTCATCCTCGCCGCCGTCACCCACTTCAGCCCGGCGCGCGCCTTCGACTACCCCTCCGGCGCCTTCGACGTCACCGGCACCGCCTTCTGGTCCGGCTTCGCGGCCGGTCTGACCATCGGGATCTACGACTACCTCGGCTACAACACCGCCGCCTACATGGGCGCCGAGATCAAGGACCCCGGTCGGACCCTGCCGCGTTCCATCATCCGGTCGGTCCTCGGCATCATGGCCATCTACCTGCTGCTCCAGGTCGGCGCGCTCGGCGTGATCGACTGGCACCGGATGCTCGACCCGAAGGACATCGCCGCCACCTCGGTCGCCTCCGCCGTGCTGGAGGAGACCTGGGGCGCGGGCGCCGCCCAGGTGGTGACCGTCCTCATCCTGATCACCGCCTTCGCGTCGGTCTTCACCGGCCTCCTGGGCGGGTCCCGGGTGCCGTTCGACGCCGCCAGGGACCGGGTCTTCTTCCGCTCGTACGCCCGGATGCACCCCCGGCACCGGTTCCCCGTCCTCGGGCTCGCCACCATGGGCGTCATCACGGCCGTCGGCTTCCTCATCGGCCGGCACACCGACCTGGTCACCCTGATCCAGCTGCTGACCACCGTGATGGTGCTGGTCCAGGCGCTCGCCCAGATCGCCGCCGTGACCGTACTGCGCAAGCGCCAGCCGACCCTGCCGCGCCCGTACCGGATGTGGCTGTACCCCCTGCCGTCGGCGGTCGCGCTCGTCGGCTGGCTGGTGATCTACGGGTACGCCGACCACAACGCGCCGGGCCGCCATCCCATCGAGTGGTCGCTGGCGTGGCTCGCCCTCGGCTGCGTCGCCTTCGTCGTCTGGTCCCGCGTCGAGAAGGTGTCGCCTTTCGGACCGCGCGAGGTCCGCGAGGAGTACGTGGAGGCCGCCGAAGCCGCGGCGGCCCCCGCTCCCGCGCCCTGAGGGAGTGAGGCGGGCGGACCGGGGCACAGTATCCTGCGGTATCCGCTGGACAGGGGGTGTCCGCGGCGCGGACCGTAGCGCAGGAGAGGGGCGGCCGGGTGAGAACGGCACGGGCGTTGGCGACGTTCGACGAGGTCGAGCTCGGTGACCACGTGTGCTGGCTCGTCAAGGCGGCCGCCCCGTTCCCCGGGGACGCGCGGGCCTACGTGGCGGACGGGGCGCTGTACGGGGACAAGATCGTGGTCCTCGGTTCCACCGGCGCCGCCTCCGGCCTCCGGCGCGACGCCGTGCCCTCCGCCTCGGTGGTCCTCGACTTCCCGAGTGCCACGGATCCCGGTTCCCTGCTCGCCGCCGTGCGCCGCGAGGCGCGTACGGCGGCCCGCGAGGGCTACCGGTCGGTGCGCGTCCTCGCCGAGCGGATGCCCGCGACGGCCCCCGGCGGCGCCGAGGAGCTGGTGGCCCAGGAGATGGGGCTCGACGAGTTCGCCTCGGAAACCGGCGCCATCGTGGTGTGCGCCTTCAAACCGGCCCAGTGGCGGACGCCTATGCTGGAAGACGTGGCAGGTGTGCATCCGCAGGAGATGGGCACACGCGCCGGACGTCCGGCCTTCCGGATGTTCAGCACGGGCGCCGACAGCTGGAGCGTGGACGGAGTGATCGACTCTGAGTGCGCGGCGGCCTTCAACCGCGCCGTCCGCGCAGCGGTACGACGCGCTCCCCGGGTGACGCTGCGCTTCGACACCCTCGACATGATCGACGCCGCGGGCATGCACGCGCTCCTCGACGCGGCCCGCCACCTGCCGGACCGCCGGATCGTGGTGGAAGGCGCCAACGACACCGTGCGCCTGTGCTGGGAACTCGCGGGCTACTCGACCGCCGGACTTCCGGTGGTGATGAGCGCATGACCGAGGCCGTGCCGACGACGCCGCCCGGCCAGGACGAGGCCGCCTTCCGCCACGAGCTGTACCCCTACCGAGGTGACGCACAGTTCCTGTCCGGCACTCTGGGTTTCATCCAGGAGGCCCTGGACTGCGGCGAGGCGGTGGTCGTGGCCGTGCCCGAGCACAAGACGTCCCTGCTGCGCGGCGAGCTCTCCGACGACCCCGCCGTCACCTTCGTCGACACGACCGCCGCCGGCTCCAACCCCGGCCGGCTCATCGCCGCCTGGGCGGACTGGATGAAGGAGCGGGGCGAGGGCGACAGGCCGGTACGGGGCATCGGCGAAACCGACTGGCGCCGGGCACGCAGCGCCGCGCACCTCTCCGAACTGCGCTATCACGAATGGCTCTTGAACCGGGCCTTCGCGCAGAGCCCCACGTGGTCGATGCTGTGCCCCTACGACGCCGCCGACGACGACCCGGCCGCCCTGCAGTCCATGTCCCGCTGCCACCCGCTGATCCGCCGGGAAGGCCGGTACGAACGCAACGACGGCTACCTCCCGGCCGAGGACTACGCCTTCGACGCCCTCGCCGGTCCCTGCGACCCCTACCAGGAGCTGAGCTACACGCACGGTGACCTGGCCGCGATCCGCTCGAAGGTGTCCCAGTGCGCGTCCGACGCCGGCGTCGCGCCCGGCCGGCTGCCCAAACTGGCCGTCGCCGTCACGGAGATCGCGACGAACAGCATCCGCCACGGTGGCGGCCGCGGGACGCTGCGCACCTGGACCCAGGAGTCGACGTTCCTGTGCGAGTTCCGCGACGCCGGATACATCGCCAACCCGATGACGGGCCGCACCCGCCCGACCCCCGAGCAGATCGGCGGCCGCGGCCTCTGGCTCGCCCACCAGCTCTGCGACCTGGTCGAGATCCGCTCCGTCCGCGAGCAGGGCACCACCATCCGCCTCCACATGGACGTCCCGAAGTAGCGTCAGCCGCCGTGCGCCCGCAGGGTCGTCAGCCAGACATGCCCCGGATGCGCCCGGGCCAGCAGGCCGGCGAGAGTCCGCCGCTGGCGGTCGTCCATCAGCGCGAGCGCGCCGTCGAAGTCCCGCTGGTCCTTCGGGCGGGTCGCCTTGGCCTTGAACAGCAGCGCGAGCTCCGGTGCGAGATAGGGAATCCCGTCGGGCGTGCGGCGGACGACGTCCGCGTACGGCAGCCGGATCGACGGGTCGCGACGGCAGATCCAGGTCGGGCCGTCATGCGGCTCGCGGAAGACGTCCACCAGGAAGTTCCCGGTCGACGGGTCGCGCAGCCAGGTCTGATGTGTCAGGTCCGCGACCTCCGGGGTGAGTTCCCAGACGCGGTCGGACGCCACGACATCGAAGACGAACCCGGGAAACCGGTCCCGGACCTCGCCGAACCGGGCCGCCGGGACGGCGATCTCGAGGTCGCTGTGCGCGCGGGTCCGCCCGCCCAGGAACAGGTCGACGGCCCAGCCCCCGGCCACGTACCAGGGAGCCGAGACACCCGCCAGCCGCTCCGCCACCTCGGCCGGGCTCCAGGCGGCCGCCCACCGGCCCTGCGCCTCGGCTTCGGTGATCTCGACTCCGCCCGAGGGCAATCCGTGGGTCATCCGGCCAGATTACCGGGCGGCCCCGGGCCCCACCGGGCCGATCGGCCCGCCGGTAGGCGTGGGACGAGCGGGGCGACCCACCGGTACGGGCCCCGCCGATTGGACCCCGGTAATTCGGACACACGCAGAGTGTGCTGAAGATACTTCTGGTGATCCTGCTCGGCGTGGTGGCGGTGCTCGCATCGCTCGCCGCGGTCCTCTTCTCCCCCTGGTGGTGGGCCGCGGCCGGGCCCTTGCTGCTGCTCGCGCTGACCGCCGTGCACGACCTCCTGCAGCGGCGGCACTCCATCCTGCGGAACTACCCGCTCCTCGGGCACCTGCGGTTCGCCATGGAGACGCTGCGGCCGGAGGTCCAGCAGTACTTCATCGAGCGCAACGTCGAGGGCCGCCCCTTCGACCGCGATGTCCGCAGCATCGTCTACGAGCGGGCCAAGGGCACCGACGCCGAGGAGCCGTTCGGCACCGAACTCGACCTCTACCGGCCCGGCAGCGAATACCTCGCCCCCTCCATGGCCCCCCTCCCGGTACGGACCGACCCGCCCCGGGTCCGGATCGGCGGCCCCGACTGCACCCGGCCGTACGACATGGCCCTGCTCAACGTCTCCGCGATGAGCTTCGGCTCCCTGTCGGCCAACGCGATCCTGGCCCTCAACACCGGTGCGCGGATGGGCGGTTTCGCCCACGACACCGGCGAGGGCGGCCTCTCCGAATACCACCTGCGGCCCGGCGGGGACCTCGTGTGGGAGATCGGCACCGGATACTTCGGCTGCCGTACCGACGACGGGGACTTCGACGAGCGCCTGTTCGCCGAAAAGGCCGCGAACCCGCAGGTCAAGTGCGTGTCCCTGAAGATCAGCCAAGGCGCCAAGCCCGGCATCGGGGGCGTCCTGCCGGGGGCCAAGGTGACCTCCGAGATCGCGAAGGTGCGCGGGGTGCCCCAGGGGAAGACCGTGATCTCACCGCCGTACCACCGCGTGTACTCCACCCCGCGCGAGCTGGTCCGCTTCCTGGCCCGGATGCGCGAGCTCGCCGACGGCAAACCGGTCGGCTTCAAGCTGTGCGTCGGCTCGCGCCGCCAGTTCCTCGCCGTCTGCAAGGCCATGCTGGAGGAGGGCGTCACACCCGACTTCATCATCGTCGACGGAGCGGAGGGCGGGACCGGCGCCGCCCCCCTGGAGTTCGCCGACAACGTCGGCCTGCCGCTCAGCGAGGGGCTGATGACCGTGCACAACGCCCTCGTGGGCGCCGGACTGCGCGACCGCATCCGGATCGGGGCCTCCGGCAAGGTCGCCACCGGCAGCGACCTCGTCAAACGCCTCCTCCAGGGCGCCGACTACACGAACTCCGCCCGCGCCATGATGTTCGCGATCGGATGCATCCAGGCGCAGCGCTGTCACACCAACACCTGCCCCGTCGGCGTCGCGACCCAGGACGCCCGGCGCGCCCGTGCCGTGGACGTCGGGGACAAGTCGCAGCGCGTCCGGCGCTACCAGGAGGCCACCGTCAAGAGCGCCCTGCAGATCATGGCGTCGATGGGCGCGGAGAGCCCCCGTGACCTGCGGCCCCACATGCTGATGCACCGGGTCGACCCGCACACCGTCCGTTCGTACGCCGACCTCCACACCTGGCTCGCTCCCGGACAACTCCTCGCATCTCCGCCCGAAGGCTGGGCAGGCGACTGGATGGCGGCCGATCCCGACCGCTTCAGCAGCTGACCCGGCACGCGCACCGAGCGGCCGGAACCGGACCGAAGGGCACTCCTGTGGCACGCACCGTCGCCCACGTGATCGTCAACGCACTCAAGGAGCTGGGCGTCCAGCACGTCTTCGGAGTCGTCGGGGACGCCCTGAACCCGCTGACCGACGCCATCCGCACCACCGACGGCCTGGAGTGGGTCGGCTGCCGCCACGAAGAGGCCGCCGCCTTCGCCGCCGGGGCGCAGTCCCAGCTCTCCGGAACCCTCGGGGTGTGCATGGGCACGGTGGGGCCCGGCTCCGTCCACCTGCTGAACGGGCTCTACGACGCCGCCAAGAGCCACGCCCCCGTCCTCGCGATCTGCGGGCAGGTACCCCTCGCCGAGATCGGCAGTGACTACTTCCAGGAAGTCGACAACGACCTGCTCTTCCGTGACGTGGCCGTCTACCGGGCCACCGTCACCTCCCCGGACCAGATGCCCCGCGTGCTCGAATCCGCCGTACGCGCGGCCGTGACGCGGGGCGGAGTGGCCGTCCTGACCGTGCCGGGCGACCTAGGGGATCAGGAGCTGACCGACGACCGGCCCACGCGCTTCGCCCTCGACCGCGCCGTCACCCGCCCCGACGACCCGGCGCTCGTCCGGGCCGCCGCGGTGCTGAACGAGGCGTCCCGCGTGACCCTGCTCGTCGGCCAGGGCGCCCGCGAGGCCCGTACCGAGGTCCTGGAGGCCGCCGAGCTGCTCGCGGCGCCCATGGTGCTCACCCTGAAGGCCAAGGAGGGCTTCGAGGACGACAACCCCTTCCAGGTGGGCCAGACCGGCCTCATCGGCAACCCCGCCGCCGTCCACGCCCTCGACAGCGGGGAGGCGCTGCTGATGCTGGGGACCGACTTCCCGTACCGCGAGTGGTACCCGCAGGACGTCAAGGTGGTCCAGGTCGACGCGCGCGAGGAGCACCTGGGGCGCCGGACGCCCGTGGACGTCGGCCTGGCCGGCGATGTGGGCGCCACGCTGCGGGCCCTCCTGCCGCTGCTCAAGGCGGCCCCCGACCGTGCCCACCTGGACGACGCCCGGGAACGGTTCGCCCACTGGCAGGAGGGGCAGCGACGGCTGGCCGACCCCGCGCACGAGCACCGCTGGACCGGGAAGCTGCGGGCGGCGCTGGACAACCGTGACCACCAGATCCGCCCCGAGGCGCTCGCCGCCGCGATCGACGCGCAGGCGGACGAGGACGCCGTCTTCACCTCCGATACCGGTATGGCCACCGTCTGGCTCTCCCGCTTCGTCACCATGCGCGGCGACCGGCGCCTGATCGGTTCGTACAACCTCGGCTCGATGGCCAATGCCATGCCGCAGGCGCTGGGCGCCCAGCTGTGGGCCCCCGACCGGCAGATCGTCGCCCTCTGCGGGGACGGCGGCCTGAGCATGCTGCTGGGCGATCTGATGACCATCAAGACGTACCGGCTCCCGGTGAAGCTCGTCGTCTTCGACAACCGCCGCCTCGGCATGGTCAAACTCGAACAGGAACAGATGGGCCTGCCCGAATTCGGTACGGAGCTCGACAACCCCGACTTCGCCGCGGTCGCCACGGCCCTCGGTCTGACGGGAATCCGGGTCACCGACCCGGCGGAGCTGAACGACGCGGTCCGCCGTGCCTTCGAAACCCCGGGCCCGGTCCTGCTGGACGTCCTCACCAACCCCGAGGAAGTGGCCGTACCGGGCAAGCCGACCGTCTCGCAGGGCTGGGGCTTCGCCATGGCCAAGATCAAGGAGGTCCTGCCGGGCCGCGAGGGCTGAGGGACCCCGCGCCGCGAGGGCTGACGGAACCCCGCACGGGCGGTCGGCCCGCCTGCTCCTGTGCCCCGGCGATCTCCTCCTGCACCCCGGCGATGACGAGCGCCACGTCGTCGGAGGCATCCGGGTGGCGCAGCGCGGCCAGGAGCCGGTCGCAGGTCGCCTCCAGGGACAGCCGGGGGTCGGCGAGGAGGCCGAGGAGGAGGTTCAGCCGGTCGTCCAGGGCGTCGTCGCGGGTCTCGACGAGACCGTCGGTGTACAGGACCAGCCGGTCGCCCGGGACCAGGTCGAGGACGCTGGACTGGAACCGGGGGCCGCCGAGGCCACCCGCGCCGAGCGGCACTCCGGCGGGCAGCGCGAGCAGTTCGGGGGCCCGCCCCGCCCGGATGAGGACGGGAGGCGGGTGACCGGCGACGGCGAGGCGGCAGCGGGAGCGGTGCGGGTCGTAGGCGGCGTACACGCAGGTCGCGATGGTCTGCTCCAGACCGGCGGTGATGTGGTCGAGGTGGCGCAGGACACGGGCCGGGTCGAGGCCCAGCTCGGCCAGGGTGCGGGTGGCCGTGCGCAGCTGGCCCATGGTGGCGGCGGCGTGCACCCCGTGGCCCATGACGTCGCCGACCACCAGGGCGGTCTTGTCCTTGGGCTGGGGGATCGCGTCGAACCAGTCGCCGCCGATTCCGCTGGCCACCGACGCGGGCTGGTAGCGGTAGGCGATCCGCAGGCCGGCGGCGTGGGGCGGCGGGTGCGGCAGGAGATGGCGCTGCAAGGTCAGGGCGGTGTCGCGGGCGTGCTGGTACCAGCGGGCATTGTCGATGGCGAGGGCGGCGCGGGTCGCCAGTTCGACGGCCAGAGCGACGTCGTCGTGGCCGAAGGGCAGCGGATTGCGGGCGCGCAGGAGCCCGAGGACGCCGAGCACCTGGCCGCGGGCGGTCAGCGGGACCGCCAGGTAGGAGTGCACGCCCTCGCGGGCGAGCAGATCCGCGGCCGCCTCGTCCCGGGAGATGCGCGCCAGGTCCGGCCGGGTGACGCGCGCGACCAGGACCGGGCGCCCCGTGCTGACACAGCGCGTGACGAGGCGCTCGGCCGGGTAGACGGCGCGCTCGCCGACCGGGTCCGCGGCGTCGACGGCGTCCGTCTCGTAGGCCGCGGCCACCGCCAGGGCCTTGAAGAGGGCCTGCTCCGTCCCGGGGCCGGGCAGTGTGACCATGCTGCCCTCCAGGACGGAGTCGAGGACATCGACCGAGGCGACATCGGCCAGATCTGCCACGACGAGACCGGCGAGCTCGCGGGCCGTACGCTCCACGTTCAGGGTGGTACCGACCGTGACCGACGCCCTGGCGATCACATCCAGGTGCCGCCGGGCCTCCGTGGCCTCGGCGGCCGCCCGGTATCTGTCGGTGACGTCCACCACCGACAGGGCGACACCGATCACCCGCCCGCTGGGGTCCTCCAGCCGGTAGTACGACCCCGACCAGGCGTGCTCCCGGTCCGGGTCGGCGGGCGTGCGGCCCACCCCGAACTGGTCCAGCAGGGGCACGCCGCTCTCCAGGACCTGCCGCATGGAGGCTTCGATCACGTCGGTGTCCAGGAACGGCAGCGCCTCCCGGACGGTCTTGCCCAAGTGTTTCTCCGCGGGCAGGCCGTTGATCCGTTCGAGTGTCGGATTGACCAGGACGTAGCGCAGGTCGGTGTCCAGCACCGCCAGCCCCAGCGGGGACTGCGCGACCAGCCGCACCGACAGCGCCAGGTCGCGCTCCACACCGCGCAGCACGGCCTCGTCGCACGCGATCCCCAGGGCGTACACCCCGCCCTGCTCGTCCAGCAGCCGCATGTTGCGGAATTCCACGAGCCGCGTGGAGCCGTCCTTGCGCCGTACGGGAAACACCCCGGCCCAGGAGCCGCCACCGGCCATGACCTTCGCGAAGAGCTCCAGGACCAGGTCCACGTACGCGTCCGCGACCAGCAGCTCGGCCGCGTGCCGGCCCAGCGCCTCCTTGGCGGACCAGCCGAACAGCTCCTGGGCCTGCGGACTCCACAGGGTGATCCGCCCGCGCGCGTCCAGTACCACCGCGGCCACGCTCAGCACGTCGAGCAGACCGCCGGGCTCGGACGGCACCACCCCGACCGGGCCGGGCCCGGCCCGCAACGCATCCGACGCGACCATGACCGGACCTCCTGAACCGCTACGGCGCGCGCTCGCCCGTACCGACGCTCCTCTCATCCTCCCCCCGCCGGGCCCGGGCGGCAGCGCCGCCAGGCGTGGGCGGCGGTCACGACGGCGACCAGCGGGCCCCACAGCAGCAGCGGCGCGTAGCAGGCGTTCATGATCCAGGCGGCCGCTCCGCGCGGTCCGTCCGGGCCGCCCGCGTCGGAGGGCATGCCGCCCAGGAACATCAGCAGGCTCACCGCTGTCGCCGCGAGGGCTCCGAGCGCCGCCGGAACGACCACCGCCCACACCGGGACGCGGCGGCCGCCCAGCACCGGGAGCTGGGGCGGCAGCCGCTCGCCCCACGGCCTGACCAGTCCCACGGTCAGGAAGGCGAGCCCCTCGGTGACGAGGGTCAGCAAGACGATGTACGAGGAGGTCTCCAGGCCGGGCCGCCAGTCCCGCGCCAGCTGTCCGCTCCAGCCGACGGGTATCCCCACGGCCATCGCCATCCGCCACAACCCCGAGGGCAGGACCACGAGGGGCACGGCGTGTGCCGCGCGTACCACCCAGCGCGGGCTGCGCGCGGCGGCAACGGGCGCATCGGTGAGCAGGGGTTTTGCTGGGTTCACGGCGATCTCCTGAGCGGCGGGGGCGACACCACCACGCTCACACGGCGCCGCGCGGCCCACGTCCCCCCACGGAACCCCCGCGGGTCACCCGTCCGACGCTCCCCCTCCACCCGAAGGAGGAGGGGGAGCGGGGACGGGGCGGGCGCGGCGGCGCACCGGGGAGCCGGGCATGCTGTCACCCATGCCGTCACACACGCCGCCGTCCCACACGTCGCCCTTACACCCGCTGCCGTCACGCACGCCGTACTCGACGGAGTCCTTCCAACTCCTCCCCGGCGCCGACACGTCGCCGGTCATCCTGCACGTCCCGCACTCCTCGCGCGTCATACCGGAGCCGGTCCGCGCCGGGATCGTGCTGGACGACCGCGCGCTGGAGCGGGAGCTGGACCACATCACCGACTCCCACACCATGGAGATCGCGGCCCGGGCCGCGGCGGGCGCCGCGCTCACGCCGTGGCGGTTCGTCAACGGACTGTCCCGTCTCGTCGTCGACCCGGAGCGGTTCCCCGACGAGCGCGAGGAGATGCTGGCCGTGGGCATGGGCGCGGTGTACACGCGCACCACCCACCGGGAGCGCCTGCGACCGGACGGCTTCGACGCCTGCCCGCTGATCGACCGCTACTTCCATCCGTACGCGGCTGCCATGACACGGGCCGTGGAGGAGCGGCTGGAGGCCACCGGACGGGCGGTGATCATCGACGTGCACTCGTACCCAACGCACCCCCTTCCGTACGAACTGCACGGAGGGGGCGCGCGGCCGCCCATCTGCCTGGGCACGGACCCCTTCCATACGCCGGCCGCCCTCCTCGCCCGGGCCGGGAAGGCGTTCGCGGGCTGCGGCGGCACCGCGCTGGACACCCCCTTCGCCGGTACGTACGTGCCGTTGAAGTGCTACGGCGTGGACGACCGGGTCAGTGCCCTGATGGTCGAGATCCGCCGGGACGCGTACATGTCCGAGCCGGGCGGTCCCGCCGGAGCCGGCGTCGCCGGTCTCGCGGCGGCTCTGGCGGAACTCGTGGGCGGCGGCCCTTCGGGGGGTGCCTAGGGCTTGGCGGGGGCCGCGGCCCCTTCCGTGTCGAAGGTGTAGAACTTGCGGTGGTCCAGCATGTCGGCCGGGGTCACGTTGTTCCACGGCCGCATGGGGCTGTGCAGGTCGATCACCTGCGGGGTCCGGCCGGCGGGCAGATAGGCGGACTTCGGGTGACGGGCCTGCCATTCTGCCCAGAGCATGTCAACGAAGGCGTGGTGCATCCAGAACACCGGGTCGTTGGGAGACGCGGCGCTCGCCATGTGGCCGCCCACCCACACGTGGACCCGGTTGTGGATGTTGGCCCCGCGCCAGCCCTCCAGGTGGTTGCGGAAGCCGTTGGCGGCGCTGTTCCAGGGGGCGGCGTCGTACTCGGCCATGGCGAGCACGGCGTTGACCTCGGCCTTCGTCGGCAGCTGGACCCCGCCCGCGCCGAGGCCGCGCCGCAGGTACTGGCGCGCGTCCACTCCCGCGGTGATCGGCCACTTGCCCGCCGGGTACGCGAACGGCCCGTCGAGGACCTGCCCGTCCCGGGCCCGCCTGGTGCCGCCGAGGAAGTCCGCCGCCCAGAGGGAGGAGTCGGGAGCGCGGTCCGCGGTCCAGTCCCAGTACGGGAGCGAGACCTTCGGGTTCACCTTCTGCAGCTCCGCTTCGAAGTCGAGCAGGAAGCGCCGGTGCCAGGGCAGGAAGGAAGGGCCGCGGTGGGCGACCCGATTGCCGAAGTCGGAGTCGGCCATGAGGAAGGAGTTGTGAGCGCTGACGAACCGGTCGTAGACGCCGGTGCGCTTGAGCTCGAGCAGGGCGTTGGTGAAGGCGCGCTTCTCCTCGGGGGTCAGCTTGGCCTGGTTCTTGCGGACGGTCATGCCGTACCCCCCTTGAGGTCGAGCGCGACCAGGGCGGCGCCCTGGAGGTCGAGGACGGCGGCCCGGGCGGCCGAGACCGGGTCGGGAAACGTCTGGTAGTGGTTGACGACGCTGAGCCAGCTGTTGTCGGCATTGCGCATGAGGTGCAGCTCCTTGCCGTCTATCCGCACGGTGGGCAGACCGGGGGAGCCGTGGCCGCCGTGGTGACCGCCCGCGTCGAGACCGATCTCGATGCGGCGGCCTTCGTAGACCTCGTCGATGGTGCCGGTGGGCAGGGAACCGGGCGCGCCGGAGGCCGGTTCGGCAGCTGGTGACGAGGTGTCCGTGTCGGACAGCAGAACGGCGGCAGTGGTCGCGCCGGCGACCGTGACTGCGCCGGCAGCAATGGCCAGAGCCTGCCGGCGGGTGATCGTTTTCATGGCTTGAAGAGGTATCAGAAGGCCGGGAACAGCTGATCAGTGCCCCATGCAAGCACCTGTCGGTCCGTCAACGGGCGGGCGTCACTGCTTCCGTACGTCGGCCGCGACGATGACGCCGTTGTGGACGGTGTACGTCCCGGCGAAGTACTGATGCGTTCCGTCCGTCTGCAGCGCGTCGAGCCGCATGGTCACCCTGTCGCCCGACACGGACTCGATGACGACCGTATCGGAGACCGTGTCGGCAAGGCCCTCGACGAAGGAATCGTAGGTTCCGCCCAGGTTCTTCCCGCCGAGGTCCCACGCGGCCGCGTAATCCCTGGCGTTGATGTCCGCGAAGTAGTCCTTGACGACCTGCTGGGCGGGATGGGCGTCGGCGGTGGTCGGCGGGTTCGGCGGCGGTGCGGGGCTGGTTCGCGCCGGCGCCGGGACCTCGGGCGTCTTCTTCGTCTCGCGGGGGCTGGGCGGTGGTGGTTGCGGTCGTGGCGGTGGCGTGGCTGTCTCGGTGATGGTGACGGGCGGGGGCAGCGGCGAGTCCTGGGACTGGTTGCTCATCACGACGGCGGCGCCGCCGCCGGCCAGCAGGACCAGCGAGATCGCGGCGATCAGCAGTGTCTTGTCCCGTTTCCGCTTGCCGTCGCTGCCCGCGCCGCCGGTGCTGCCCGCGCCGCCCGGGTGGTTGTCGCGGCCGACGAAAGGCACCTGTGCGGTCGGGAGAGGGGCCGCGCGACCGCCGTCGTACGCCGTCGGTGCGGGCCCGGTCCGGCCGGCCCCTCCGAGTGACGGCACCGGCGTGGGCGGCGTGGTCAGGGTCTGTTCCTGGGGGAGGCGCTCGGTGTCGGCGCCGTCCACCGCCGGAACGGCCCGAGTGGGTGGATGCTCCGCGGCCCCGGACGCCGGTGGGCTCACCGGCACCCCGGCCGCCACATCGCTCAGCATCCGCTGGGCATCCTCGGCCTGGGGCCGCTCGGTGGGGTCCTTGCGCAGGAGCGCGTCGATGACGGGGGCGAGCGGGCCCGCGTGCCGGGGTGGCGGAAGCTCCTCCGAGACGACGGCCTGCAGGGTACTGGCCGTCGTGGTGCGGCGGAATGGGGACTGGCCCTCCACCGCCGCGTACAACGTCACGCCGAGCGACCAGAGATCGGACTCCGGGCCCGGCCGACAGCCCATGGCACGCTCCGGCGCGAGGTAGTCCGGCGAACCGATGACGTCACCGGTGCGGGTCAGACCGCTGGAGCCTCCCATGACGGCGATGCCGAAATCGGTGAGGACCACGCGACCACCGCGCTCGAGCAGGACGTTGGCGGGCTTGACGTCGCGGTGCAGGACACCCGACTGATGCGCCCGGTCCAGCGCCGACAGCAGCTGCATGCCGAGCCGGGCGGCGTCCCGCGGCAGGAGCGTGCCCTCCGTGGCGATGACGTCCGCGAGCGACTGTCCGTCGATCAGCTCCATCACGATCCACGGCCGGCCGTCCTCTTCCAGCACGTCGAAGACGGTGACCACCCCGGGGTGCTTGACCCGCGCGGCGGCCCGCGCCTCCGTCACCATACGGGCGTGCAGCACCGTGAGCTCTTCGTGCGGGAGTCCGCTGACCGCCAGCTCCTTCACCGCCACCTCACGGGTGAGCACCTGATCCCGCGCCCGCCACACGGTCCCCATCCCGCCGTGGCCGAGCTGCTCGACGAGGAGGTACCGACCGGCCAGCAATCGCTCTTCATCGCCAGTCATGGTGCTCCCGAATCATGATCAGGAACGCGCGGGCTTCATGCGACAAGCGTGCGTGTCTTCGCGGTACAGGATTCCCGCGCCGGGGGCCGACGGGCCCACCTCTTTCCATACTGTGCCGGTTGCCCGACGCTGTCGCGCCGGACCGGCCCGTGTCCGGGCTCCCTACTTCCGCACCCCGGGCAGCCACGCGGGCAGCCATCCGGACAGCCGGCTCCCCAGGGAGCCCGCGTGCCGGCCGCGGGCGTGCTGGTCGAGCTCTTCCAGGAGGCGCTGGGAGCGCGTGTCGACGTCCAGCTCGTCGAGGACCCGGTCGATCTCGGTGAGCAGCGCGCCGTGCAGCTGCCAGTGCGCCGGATCCGCGCGGGCGGAGTCCCGTAGCCGCTCCGCGAGCAGGTCGCGGTGGGCGCGGGCGACGGCCAGCTCCCCGGTCAGGCGTGCCTCGGCCTCTTCCGCGTTGGCGCTGACCTGCGCGGTGATCAGCTGGGCGAAGCTCTCCACGGCGATCGCGGTGTGCCGCAGGACCTGCTGGAGGGCGGCCGCGGTCCCGGCGTCGAAGAGCGGGCCCTCGGGGCGGGCCTTGGCCAGGTCGGTCAGTGTCCGGCAGGCCACGCGCAGCACCACCGCGCAGATCTCCAGGGTGTCGAGTCCGGTGCGCAGCACCAGCCTGAACAGCAGCCCCTCCTTGACCCGCGGATTGAGCCGGAGGCTGTCCTCGGCCTGCCGGAGGGCGGCGTCGACCTGCGCGATGTCGTTGTCGAGGCGCCGCGCCTCGTGCAGCCGGGCCGCGGCCTGCGCGACCCTGGCCGGTCCGAGGGGTTCCTCGCCGAGGTGGTCGAGCAGCCGGCTCATGCGCAGTGCGAGGTCGGTGATCGCGGTACCGGCCGGGCCGACCCAGAGGGGTGGCGCCAGCAGGAGGTTGACCAGCAGGCCGATCACCGCGCCGATGACCGTCTCCAGGACCCGGTCCCAGGCCGTGTCGGTCACCTGGGTGACACCGAGGACGAGCATGGCGCTGATCGCGACCTCGGGCACGAACTCGTCGACCCGGACGAGATGGCCCACCACCAGGGAGGCCAGGATGAGCAGGCCGAGGCTCCACCAGGTGAGGCCGACGAGCACGCTGAAACCGATCGCGATCAGGACGCCGACGACCACGGCGTTCACTCGGCGGATGCTGGTGGTCAGCGTGGAGTACAGGGTGACCTGGACGACGAGCAGGGCGGTCAGCGGTGCGGTCAGCGGGCTCGGCTCACTGCTCAGGCGCAGAGCGACGGCGTAGCTGACGACGGCCGCCGCGGTGGACCGCAGGGCCTGGACGGCGACGGGCTCGCGGCGGCGCCGCGCGACACGGGTGACGAGCCTGTTGATCATTTCCGGCATATTCCGGTCCTGCCCCCGACCTGGCCGGATGACGCCTGCCGGGCCGGTTCTTTCTCCATTCCTCCGACGCCGGGCGTGCGGCCGGGCGCGGGAGGCCCGCCGTCGGGACCGGCTCGCCGAACCCGTCTACGGCGATGTCACGCGGGTATACCGGTGGTGTTCGGCAGTGCGCCCCGACCGGGCCCGACAGGGGTCCCGAGAGGGTCCGGACGAGAGGAGACGCCGTGCAGGGCATGGAGAACAAGCGTCAGGAGCCGGGGAAGGGCCGCGAGGAGCAAGCGCAGGAGCACCCCGGTCCGGATCCGGTACACCCCGAGGCCAGCATGCCGACCGCGGGCAAGAGCCCCGAGGAAGTGCGCAGGATGCAGGAGCGGCGGATGGCCCGCGATCGGGACCACGACGAGGCCGGCTGACACGGTCGGGCGGTGGGCGGTGGGCGGCGGGCGGTGCTCCGGTTCCGGTTCGGCTGCCCGCCGCGCGACGGCGCGTCGGGGCGCGCGGATGAGACGATGCGTCCGGGCGCGCGTCCGCTATTTGCTCGAGATGCCCGTGATGACCGGATCCCCCAGGGGCGCCGACTCCGGGCTCAGCCCGGCGCTGCGCAACGCGGCCGAGGCCAGTGCGAGGGCCTCGCGTTCGCCGCCGGCGGTGTCCGCCGCCTCGACTTCGAGGTGCAGGGCGAAGGCGGACGACCCCGAGTAGAAGGTGATGATGTCCAAGTCCTCTTCGACGCCCAGGTCGGTGGTCCGTGGGTCCGCCGGTCGGAGGGCGCGGAGCAGCTCCGACCGGGCCTCCGGGGTCAGTTCGGTGAGCAGCGTGCCGGGAACGGTGACGACGTAGAGAGTCATGCATGACCGGATGCCCCGCCTCGCCGGGGAAATCCCCCTCCGAGCCCGCGCGGGCCCCGGGTGGTGGTCCGGATATGACTCGATCGGCCGTCAGAATGCCGCTCGGTACGGCTGTCGTGCGCAATGCCGGGCACACGCGCCACGGCGGGACTCTCCCGCCGTATCACCGCGAGGAGGAGGACAAGATGCTGCGAGCAGTGGGCTGGGCGCGGTCGTTCCCGGTGTCGTACGGGGTGCGCGCGGCGCGCCACTGGGCGCGCGAGCACCTGGAGACCCTGCCCTGGACCGCCGAGGCCCCGGACACCGTCGACGCGATCCTCGTGACCGTGTCCGAGCTGGTGACCAACGCCCACATCCATGCCCGCAGTCCGGCGCAACTGGTCCTGACCTGGGACAGCCGGTGTCTGCACGTGAGCGTCAGCGACGAGGACGCCCGGCTCCCCGGTCCCCGTGACCCGAGCACCTCGGCCACCTCCGGCCGCGGGCTCGCGATCATCGAGGCGCTCTCCGACACCTGGGACGCGCACGCCCGCCACGGCGGCAAGGCGATCACCGCATGCTTCCGTCCGCCGTGCGGCCCCGATCCCCATCCCGACCCCGGCCCCGGCCCCGGCGGCGGGCAGTCCCCGGCGGGGTGAGGCGGGGCCCGGGTGGCGCGTGGAGTCGGTTCAGGCGGCGGAGACCCGGCCCGTGGCGTCCTCGCCGACGGCGTCCCAGGGCGGGGCCGCCCCCAGCTCGGTCCAGGCCGCCAGGGCGTCCCCGTCGACGCAGACGATGCCGCACACGGCGGCGTACTCCTGGGCCGGGGCGGTGAAGGAGCTGGTGGTCACGACGATCGCGACGTCCGCCTCGTGGACGGCGAAGCAGGTGCCGCCGAACCGTTGCAGGTCCTGCGAACCGACCCGGTTGCCGTCGCCGTAGTGCTTGCACTGGAGGACGACGCGCAGACCCTCCGCGGTCGTCGCGATGACATCGGCGCCGAGGTCCCCCGCCCCGCCGACCACCTCCACCGCGGTGCAGCCGTCCCGCGCGCACAGCGCGGCCACCGCGTGCTCGAAGCCGTCGGCGTCGACCGCGGCGTGGTCGAGCGCCCCGGCCCCGATGTCGGGGACGTCCGCCGCCGCCCCCGCGCCGTACCCCTCGGGCCGCGTACTCGCCGTACTGGCCGTACTCGGCGGGCCGGCGGGGGTGGAGCGGCGGCCGGGTGCCGGGCCCCGCCGTGCCAACGCCACGCCGACCGCCAGGACGAACACCGTGGCGACGGGTATCGCGAACGCCTTGGCCCCGGACGCTCCGGCGCTCCTGAGGAAGACCGCCAGGCCTCCGACGCAGATCGCCACCAGTCCGACGGCCAGCACCACGTCGCGCACCAGCGGCGCGGAGCCGCGCCCGGGTATGCCCGCCTCGTGCTCCGACGACCTCATACGGAGTCCCCCTCTCGTTCACGCGCGCCGCGGTCCCGAGCCCCAGATGGGCTCGGGACCGCGGCAGCCGACGTACGCCTCCCGTCTGGCCAAAGTCCCGGGCCTCAAACGGGGAGCGGCTTCAGGTCCCGGTCGGCAGACCGGTCCGGAGCCGGTCACTCGGGGTGCGCCACCGCGTCCTTCTGCAGTTGCACCGCAGCCAGCAGGCTCAGCGTGCGCTCCGCCTGCCGCAGCGCCTTCACCGCGGCGACCGAGGCGATGTCACCCGTGAAACCGACGGCGCTCAGCCGGGATCGGACCCAGCGGGCGCGCAGCTGGGCCTCGGTGGCACCGGCGGTGGCCTCGGCGAGAGCGACGGCGCGTTCCAGGCCGGGGCGCTCCTCGGGCGAGGCCTCGGCCAGCGCCTCACGCAGGGCGGCCGCGATCGTGTCCGCGTCCCGGACGAGCAGTACGACGTCGTGCTTCGTGTTCCGTCCCAGAAATCCCGTCATGCCGATCATGGTGGTGGGTGTGTGTCGCGTACGGCAAGGGACTTGAGGAGCCGCAGAGGTTCAGCCGGGGCGAGCGGCGGGAGGGCCGATCGGGCGGGGCCGGGCCGGGGCCGATCGGGCGGGGCCGGGCCCAGCGGGTGCGTGAGGCAGGGGGCTGCTCTAGCGTCGGATGAGGGAGGGGACGCACTGCCGAGCCGGTCCGGCGCGGGGGCCGGAGCCGTGTGGCCGCACGTCGGCCGCAAGCGCTCGGCGCCGTTCCACATGGTCCGGCATGCCCGGGTACGCAGAGCAGGGCCCGGGTCCCGGGCCGCGCGGTGATACCGAGAGCAGGTAGGTCCCATGCGCACGTCGACCCGTACCGCAAGCCGTATCGCAAGCGTTCTCACCGGCCTGACCCTCGCCTTCGGAGGCGCGGCCCTCACGGCCCCCGCCGCCCACGCGGACGTCAGGGCCTGCATCAACCAAGTCGAGCGGGAGCTGAAGGGTGGCGAGGCTCCGGAGGCCGTCCGCGCGGCGTGTTACGTCGGGGTGGCCGGCGCTCAGGACGAATGCGTGTCCGGCCTGGCGGAGAGCAGCGTGACCCACGGAACCGCGGTGGCCGCCTGCCGCGTCGCCGCCCAGTAGCGGAGGTCGAGGTCCAGAGAGGCCGCGCCGTCCCGTCTCTCCGGACTCGCTCCTCTGCGCAACAGGGCCTTCGTCTGCCCGGCGTCGCCTGCCAGGACTGCCGCGAAGAGGCGGCGGGAGAGCTTCTTCTGTCGGCGCCGCTTCATAGCCGGTGAGGCCGGCGATCACGGCCTAGAGGTGCACCTCGGGGGGAAAGCCGGTCCAGCGCAGGTCGGCGGGCAGGTGCCGCATGTCGTTGGCGAAGACGACCGAGGCGGCCCGGCCGGGCGCGTACCGGATGACCGTGAGCGAGGCATTGCAATGGTTGAGGCCGAGCCAGCGCCACCGCGGGGCGTGCATGGCCTCCCGGACGAGCCAGGCGATCAGGAAGTTGTGGGTGACGACGAGGTCGTGCCGGTCCTGTTCGCCGTCCACAGGACCGGTGAACGCGTCCAGCGCCCGGCGGGCCAGCGCGGGTCCGCGCTGCCGCTCCTCCTCCGTGGCACCGGCGAGGAAGCGGAGGTAGAAGTCCGCCGATTCCTCCGGGAGCTCGCTCCTCCCCGGCGTGTAGGGGACGTAGTCACCGGCACATTCCGAGACGCGCAGGGGGACGTTCTCGAGCTGCTCGCCCACCAGGCGTGCGGTCTGCTCCGCCCGGAGCAGCGGACCGTGGTGAACAGCCGCGAAGGGGGCGTTCCGCAGGCGTTCGCCGAGCAGCACCGCTTGCCGACGGCCGCGCTCCGTCAGCCCGCTCCCGTCCGGCGACGCCTCCCCGTGCCGGACCAGATGGAGGTAACGGGTAGCCATGCCGGTCATCGCGAACTCCTCGGTGCCCACTGAACGATCAACGATCCTGCACTCAACGATCTTGCGCGTCGATGGACGGGACGCCGCCTGCTCCCGCGCCGGTTCCCACTTCGGCGTCGTCGGCCGAACCGCGCGCCTCAGATGGGAAGCGTCCTGGGGAACGAGAGCGGCGGTCCGCCGTACGCCGGCCACAACGCCCGGCGGCGCCCTGGATCCGGGTCCCCGCCCCGGTTGACCGAGGTAGTGGTTAGCTGCCATATTACTTACATGCCCCAGGACGCCGATCGCGACTTCGCCCAGCCGACACTGGATCAGGCCGCGCGCCAGATCCGGCACTACGGGCTGACCGCCGATCCGCAGGCCGTGCTGGTCGCGGTCCGGCTGATGGCCACCGGCGCCCGGCTCGGGCAGGCGGCCGAAGTGCACTTCGGCAGGTTCGGTCTCTCCACCGGGCGCTACCGGCTGCTGGCCGACCTCGAGGACTGCGGGGGTGAGAAGTCGCCCTCGCAGCTGGCGGCCGGGCTCGGCGTATCGCGGGCCACGGTCACCGGGCTGGTGGACGGGCTGGAGCGGGAAGGCCTGGTGGCCCGCCGCTCCTCGCGGGACGACGGCCGGGGAACGGTCGTGGTGCTGACGGCGCGCGGCGCGCGGCGGCTGCGCGAGATGGCGCCCGAGCACTTCCGGCGACTGGAAGCGATGGTCGGAGGGCTCACCGAGGCCGAGCGCGGGACGTTCCTCGAGCTGTTGGAGCGCATCGCGCAGGGCGTCGGGGCCCTGGTGGAGGAGTAAGAGCAGGGGAGTGACGCAGTTCCCCCCGCCGCTCGTCGGCGGGGCTTTTCATCGCCCATGTAGTTAGGTAGCTAATCAATCGCGCTCCCGGGAGGATCGCATGACCCAGCTCAACCAACGGACGGGTGAACGGACCACGGGTCCACCGCCGTTCGCGCTCTGGCGCGAGGTCGCCACGGCCTACGTCGCGCCCGCGGTGACGGCGGGTGCGGGCGCGCTCGTCGGGGGGAACACCCGGCTGCTGTGGGCCGCCGGAACCTCGATAGCCGGAACCTCGGCCGTGGTCGCCCTGCTGGTCGGCGGCTGGCTGCAGTGCTTCGGCCGCCGCCGCGCGACCGGGCCGGCGCGGCGGGCCGCCGTGTCACTGGCCGGGGCCGCCCTCGCGGCCGCCCTCGCCTTCGCCTGCGCCTGGGCGGCCCAGCGGTGGCAGCCCGGATGGACCGGGCCGTCCCACCAGCCGTGGCGCGACCTCCCCTTCCTCGACCGGCCCTTCCTCGACCGCCTCTCTCTCGACCTGCCGCTCTCCGCCGCGCTCGCCGCCACGATCGTCGGCTGGCGCTGGCGCAGCCGGTTCACCGCTCGACCCCTGGAGGAAAACCGATGATCATCGTTATGGGAGCAACCGGGATGACCGGCGGCGCACTGGTGCGCAGCCTGGCCGACGGCGCGGTGCCCTGCCGGGCCCTCAGCCGCGCACCCCACCGACTGCGCGACCGCCTCGGCCCGGCGGCCGCCCCGCTGGTGGAGCCCCACGTCGCCGACGCGGCCGACACCGCGTCGCTGCGCGCCGCGTTCAGTGGCGGCCGCCAGCTCTTCCTCACCATGGAGAACGGCCCGCGGCAGACCGAATTCGAGCTGCGGGCCATCGAGATCGCCCTGGAAAGCGGCATCGAACACATCGTCAAGATCTCTTCCCCGGCCGTCGAGCCGGACTCCCCGGTCGCCATAGCACGCGGCCACCACACCGTCGAGACCCGGCTGCGGACGGCCGGTATCGCCGCGACGGTCCTGCGTCCCTACGCGTTCATGCAGAACCTCCTGCTGCTCGGACCGAGCGTGTCCCGCGGTGACCTGCTCGTGGGCGCGATGGGCCGGTCGCCGTGCAACTACGTCGACTGCCGGGACATCGGCGACGTGGCGGCGGCGGCGCTCACCCGGCCCGAACTGGCCGGCGGTACATACACCCTGACCGGAACGGAGACCTGCTCGTTCGGCCGGCTCGCCGAGCTGCTGGGCCGACTCCGGGGGCGGCCCGTCCGCTACCTCGACCTGCCGCCGGAGCGGTTGCGCGCCCAGCTGACCACGGAGCGTGGACTGCCGGGCTGGCTGGCGGACCACGTGGTGGAGATCCAGCGGCTGGCGGTCACCCGACCGGAGGCGCCGACCGACACGGTCGCCCGGCTACTGGGGCGCGCCCCGCGCGGGTTGGAGGCCTTCCTGACGGAACACATCGACGTGTTCCGCTGAGCCCCGCCACCGCTCCCGCACCTGCTACGGACCGACCAGCAGCGCGGCCAGTTCGCCTCGGCTGCTCGACCGGTGCAGGTCGCTGACCTGGCCGTCACCGACCTCGACGACCCGCCACACCCCGTCCGTACGCAGGGCCACATCGGTGGTGACGAACCGGCATCCCAGCCGCCGCACCGCGGACCCGATGTGATCGAGGTCGGGTGCCAGCCCCCGCCCGGACGGGCTGTCCGGGTGGGGTGTCAGCATCCTGGGTCTGCCGTCCAGCCACCACACGCGCACTTCGGCCGCGACGGACTCGAGACGCGAGAACTCCTCGAAGGCGCGGAGGACGACGCCACCCGTCAGGGACTCCTCCTGGAGCTCCACGAACCGTCGTACGACCCGTGTCAGTCCCGCGGTGTCGGCGAGGTCGGGGATGAAGCACGCCTGCTCCCACTCGTGCTTGCGGGATTTGACGTAGTCCTTCACGATTCCCGCGCCCCGCGGCAAGGGTTCGGCCAGAACAGCCAGGTCTTCGGAGGTCACCCTCTCACCGGGTTTGGTGGGGCGCCATGCGCTGGCGGGCGTGATGTCGGCGAACACCCGGTACCAGCCCGGCAGTTCATGGGCCGTCCGGTACTCCTCCGGGGTGACGAGCAGCTCGGTGCCACGGCGGCCGAGGGCTTCGGCCAACGCGGCGTACCGGTCGGCGGGAATCATCCAGCCCCGGTACCAGGCGCTGCCCAGTCCGGCCGGCACGCGTGCGACAGCCTCCTGTGCGTCGCCCCCCAACAGCGCGTCGTGGTCGATCAGTGCGACGGCCCCGCCGGCGGCGCGCACCTCTTGAGCCTCCGGCGCGAAGTGTTCGTCCACGCGTCGGGGGTTCAGCGGATCACGGCAGTACAGAACGGGCATCGGCATGATCGATACGCTACGGCCTTTCCCACGCCCGGGGAATCCGCCAGACTGGCCCGGTCGTTGGCGGGGGAGCAGAGGATGAGCGACAGGCGCGGCAAGAGGCGGACCGCCCCGATGTCATCCCGGGCGGTGACGCGCCTCAGCGTGACGACCGCGCTCGCCACCCCCTGCGCCCTGATCGGCCTCGCGGTTCTCGCGAGCAATCCCGACTACAGCCCGCTCGGCATGATCACGGGTGGGGTGGTGCTCATCGCCGCCCTGGGAGTGGTGGCCGGGCTGCGGCCCACCTGGTGGCTGATCGGTCCGGCGCTGGTGCTGGAGATCGGCCTGCTGGTCGCTTCCTTGCCCGCGGTCCGGGCCGAGGTGCTCGTCCTGCGAGGGGTGCACACCCCGGTGGTGGTGACCACCGCCCACCGCGCCAGGGACCGGGCCGGACACATCAGTTGGAGCTGTGACCTGCGCCGCGCGGACGGCGTGGCCCTGCCGCACGCCGTCCTCGAAGGGTACGCGGGCTGCTCCGGCCCCGCTGACGTCGGCCGGACCCGGGATCTCCTGGTGGACCCGGCCGGCTGGGTGCCTCCGCGAGCGCGGGACGTGGACCGGGTGGGCCTCGACGAAGGAATCGCCCTGCTCGGCGCGGCAGCGGCGCTCTTCGCGGGACTGGCCATCGCCGCAGGCCGGCTCTACCTGGGAGCCGCCGACCGGGCCCGGTCGAGGCCCACCCCGCCCGGCCGGCGCCCACCTCACCCGGCGAAGCGCCGCCGCTGACGGGCGGGGAGGGCGAAGGCGGGCGAAGGCCGCGGCGCGTCAGGCATCGTCCACGCTGGACAGGGCGGTCGTGATCAGACGCGTGGCGAAGTCGGGGTCATCGGCGATGCGGTTGATGTGTTCCGCGAGCAGGAAGGCGGTGGCTTCCAGGGGGTTCATCTCCTCCGGGGTCCACTCGCCGTACTGCCCCCGCCACAAGCTGGGGCTCAGCCCGGTGCTCGCGGCGATGACCAGGCCGGCCATGGTGGGAATGGCCTCCGGCCGGATGCTCCTGGGCATCATGCGCAGCGAGGACACCAGGTGGGGCACCACGTACTCGATCACGTCCTTGTCGTGCTTCTCGTGCGCCTGCCGCAGCCACGTCACGAACATGAAGATGAGCGTGCACGCCCCGTCCAGCAGGTCACTCGCTCCCCTGGGACCCAGCGATGCGGCGAACTGCTCGATCAGCTCCTGTTGTTCGGGGTCGGCCCCGTCCTTGCCGTCATGGATGCTCTTGAGCCGCGAGTCGATCATCATGAGCGCCGCGCCCACATCGCCGGCGGGTGCGTGCTGAGGGTCGTAGGGCGATGACACAGAATCTCCTCCTCAGGTGCCTCGCCGCCCGGTCGGTCCGCGCGTGTCCACACGCGGACGGCCGCGAGGTGGTGCGTGGTGCCGATGCGTACCCACGGCCCGCTCGTTCGATGCACCCGCTCGGCGGTGCCATGGGTCAGGAGACGACGGGAGCGACGTCCACTTCGGTCAGCTTGACCGTGCACAGCCCGCCGCGCTCGCTCTTCACGTCCGTCACCTTGAGCTGCGTGCCCGGCGTGAGAATGTACTCCTCCTCCCCGGTGAACGCGGAGAAGCGCTTGATCCCCACGGCCTGGTTGGCCGTCACCTCGAAGAGCGTCCGCTTGCCGCGGCTGCCCAGGAAGGACCGCGCCACGTTCAGCTCGGAGGTGCACGAGGAGACGCCCCACCAGGTGACCGTCCGCCCCACCGGGTACTGCGCCCGCAGGTCCAGCGACACACCGCGCCACAGTGGCCGCGTGTGCGCGGGCAGCCCCGCCACGGCCGAGAACAGCAACCGCAGGTACGGCAGGTAGGGCGTGACCCTGGTGCGGTCCGGGGAGCGGAGGACGGCGTTGATCTCGCGGTAGAAGGCGGACTCGCAGGTGTAGAGGTGGAGCGCGGCGATCGCGTCGGCGGACAGGCTGCCCGAGGTGTCGTCCGCCCGCCGCTTGCCGAAGTCGCGCGAGCGGTCGATGTGTCTGGCGAGCCCGGACAGCGCCTCGGCGACCGGAGCGACGGCGTCCTGGAAATCCATCAGCGGGGTAGCGAACACGCCGGTGATCGCGGGGAGGACGAGGCCCTCGTCCTTGACGCTGGTGAGCCGCTCCAGGTACAGCTGGTGCAGGTTCATGGTCGACTCGATGAAGGCGCCCATGCGCGCCGCCACACCCCCGTCCGCACCGGCGGTCCCCTCGTTCCACCCCTTGCTCGGCAGCCAGTCGACCGCGTCGGCGCCCAGCGAGGCGAGCGCCTCGTTCACCAGGGTGAAGTGATCGCCCTCGCAGAAGAGGTCGCCCTGCGCGGCCGGGTTCGCGTGGTCGATGTGGCGGACCTCGACGTCCGGGTACTTCTCCTGGAGCCGCAGGACGACCCGCTTGAGGTTGCGGGCGTGCGCACCCCACCACGCGAAGACGATCCCGCGGTCCTCCTCGGCGGCGTCCTGTTTGGCCTTGAGGATCTCCTCGATGATCCGTTCGGCGACGGGCCGCCAGAACGCCGTGTGCTGGTCGGTGCCCATCGCTCCGTCGCCGCTGGCGGTCAGCGAGGCGTTCAGCAGCAGCACGCCCTGGGTGAGCATCGCCTGGAACCACTCCGGCGGCTGGACGGTGTCCCGCTCCTTGAGCAGCGCGCGGACGTCGGCGATGGGCGTCTTCTTGGCGATGCCGTACTTCCACATCGCCGCGGCCTTGATGAGGCAGCGGATGCTGACGACCCTGCCGAACTGGCTGTCCTTCCAGTCGTTGAAGGTGTTGTCGAACATGGCTATGCCGGTCGCGCTCTCCGGCCGCGGGTAGGGGTTCTGGCCGAAGGCGACGACCTTCCACTTGTGCGGCGGGTGGGGCTTGAGAGCCTGGAAGGTCAGCTCACGGACCGGGACGACCTCGGGGCTGCGGCCCTTCCCGATGAACCGGGAGGCGTCCGGCAGCCCCTCGATGACCGGCTTCAGGAGCGGCAGCCAGGGCTCACCGCCGCCGTCGAAGAGTTCGGCGAGAGACAGGGGGTCGTTCACGTCGGTCACGGGGGAGGTGCTTTCGGTCGTCGTGGTCGAGGCGGGGACGTGGCCGGCGGCCTGGACGGCCGGCGCGACGGCGGGCGCGGCGGCCGGTTCGTCGGCGGGGACGGGCGCCACGGTCGGAGGCACGATGCGGACCCGCTCCTCGACGGGGGCGTTCTCGATGCCGTTCAGCTGCGTGATGATCGTGGTGCGCAGCTCGTCGTCGTTCTCGAACCAGTGGTCGTGGAAGAGCGTGTAGCCGGTCCACATCAGATTCGCGCACACCCTGGCCGGGACCCGGCCGGTCTGCGCACCCATACCGACCAATGCCACGGACCGGATGCTGCCCGGCGCCTGCCGGTTCTGCCGGTGGACGGCCTGGAACGCGGCGGCGCACGCCAGCGCCACGTTCACCGTGGCACTGACGTTCTGCGAGGACCGCACCATGGTCGGCGTCGATATCAGGTACCGGGGAGTGGTCGCCCCCGAGGGGACGCAGACCGCGCTGCCCACCGGGAGGGCTCCGGTGAACCGATCGCGGATCGCGCGCTGCACCCGCAGCTGGATGCCGGATCCGAGGTGGCGCTTGATGGCGGCGTCGACTCCGCCGTCCATCCGGCCAAGGGAGTTCGTCGGAGTGACCCAGGCATCGACGTCCTCGTCGAGGATCGAGCCCTTGCGGATCTGGACGCCGGGGGTGTCCGCGAACGCCGCCCGCCACGCCTCCACCACGCGCTCGTTCACGTCTGTCAGCACCACCCTCAGCGGGTGCTGAACACTGCTCTCGGTCATCGTCCACTCCTGTCCGGAAACGGCCTGCGCAACACCCCGAATGTATCCCTCACCACTGACAACGCCGTTCCGGGAAGGAGGCGGTGACCAGCCGTCACGGCCCCGGGAACGCGCCTCACGCCGAACGCTCGGCGAGGGCGTCGCCGATGCTCAGCGCCCGGAAATCGGTGGGGCTGATGCCGTACGCCTCGCGGAAGGAACGGCTGAAGACCACCGGTCCGCTGAACCCCCAGCGGGCGGCGATGGCGCCCACCCGGCGGCCGCGGAGACCGGGGCGGGCGAGGTCGGCGCGGCACTGCTCGAGGCGCCGTCGGCGTATCCGGGCCTGGACGCTCTCCCCCTGGCCGTGGAAGAGCTGGTGGAGCGTGCGCACCGAGATGTTGTGGTGAGCCGCGATCGCCGAAGGGTCCAGCTCAGGATCGCCGAGATTGTGCTCGATGAAGGCGTGGATCCGCTGCACCAGCGCCTGGGTCCGGACTTCGGCGGGAAGCTGGCTCTCGACGTCCAGCTGCTGGGCCAGGCAGGCCGTCGCGAGGTCGACCGCGACCGTACCGAGCCGGTGCAGCTCCTCCGGAGTGCATTCGGCGCCGTGGTCCTCGAGCGAGGTCATGAACGACGCCAGGATCGCGGCCATGCCCTTGTCGCCGGGGATGCGGCGGGCCAAGACCTGGTCGAGGCGCTGGGTGCGCAGGGGCATGATGTGCCGGGGCAGCAGCAGGATGGTCGCCCGTACCTGGCCACCCGCGGCGGGCATCTGGTTGTCGGAGGGCCGCGAGGTGTCCCAGAGCATGAGGTCGCCGGCTCCGATGGTGCACTCGCTGCGGTGCTGCGACAGCGAGGTGGCTCCCTTGCGCAGCAGGGCCAGTTGGTACTGCTCCGGGTCACCGCGCCGGATCATCGCGGACGTGCGTCGCGAGCGCAGGGGCGACAGGGTGAACCTCGACGCACGGATCTGCCCCAGGTCCAACACCGCGGCCTCTCCCTGGAATTCGGCGGGCCGCTCGCTGCTGAGTGCGGCGGGCATCACCTCGCGCGAGACGATGTCGGAGTACCAGTCGAACCGTTCGCCCGCTGGTACCTCGCCCGTTGACAACACCGACCACATCCAGCGCTCCCTGTTGGATCCCATCTACAAGATCCCAGGATGCCGCCTGCGGTTCCCGCGCGGCGGGGCGGGTCCTCCACCGGCCCCCGGCGGTCCGGTGCCCCGAGGCCGGCCGCCGCCCGCGCCGCCTGACCCGCCGAACTCGTGGAATCGCCGCGCCGCCGGGCGTGTGAGCCGGGGGCGCCGCGGGTGGAGGTGTTTGCTGTGCGCAAGGAAGGTCCCATCCGCGGGGCCGCCATGCGCCAGAAGGAACCCGATCATGAAGTTCGCACAGATCGTCGATTTCGAGACCGAGCGCATCGACGAGGTGCGCGACCTCCTGCGCGCCTACGAGGCCGACGCGGCGGGGCGGACCAGCACCCCGACCGCCCGCACCCTGCTCAAGGACCGGGCCAACCCCAACCGCTACCTCGTCCTGGTCGAGTTCGAGTCGTACGAGACGGCCATGGCCAACAGCAAGGCGCCCGAGACCAGCGAGCTGGCCCAGGCACTCTCGGCGTTGATGACCAGGCCGACGGTCTACACCGACTGCGACATCGAGGACCGCCAGAACATCGGCTGACCCCAGCCTGATCCCGCCGGGCCGGGACGTGCCGGGCCGTGCCGCGGCGGGTCTGGCGCCGGGGGCTACGCGTCGCCGGGAGCGCGCAGCTCGCCCGATCGCGCCACGCGGGAGTACCAGCGGGCGCTCGACTTGGGCGTGCGCGCGAGGGTCTCGTAATCGACGTGGACCGCACCGAACCGTTTGGCGTACCCGTACGACCACTCGAAGTTGTCCAGGAGCGACCAGAGGAAGTAGCCGCGCACGTCCACCCCGGCTTCGATCGCCCGGTGCACGGCGTCGAGGTGCGCGTGGACGTACGCGGCGCGCTCCGGGTCGTGCACCGTGCCGTCCGGGCCGACCTCGTCCTCGTACGCGGCGCCGTTCTCGCTGATCACCAGGGGCAGGCCGGGGTACCGGGCGGCGGTCCGGGTCAGCAGGTCGAACAGTGCGCTCGGGTCGACCGCCCAGCCCATGGCCGTACGGTCGCCCGGCGCGCGGTGGAAGGCGACCTCGTCCGCGCCGGGCCAGGGCGAGTGCTCGCTGTTGCCGTGGCCGTCGTCCTGCGGCCGCTCCGCACCCTTCGCGACGTGCGAGACGACCGTCGGCGTGTAGTAGTTGACGGCGAGCAGGTCCAGGGGCTGGTGGGTCACGGCGGTGTCGCCGTCCTGGACGAAGGACCAGTCGGTCAGGTGGGCGGTGTCGGCGAACAGGTCCTCGGGGTACGCCCCTTCCATCATCGGCCCGAGCCAGATCCGGTTGCCGACGGCGTCGATGCGGCGGGCCGCGTCCCGGTCCTCGGGCGAGGGGGTCAGGGGGCGGATCTCGTGGAGATTGAGCGATACGGCGAGCTGACCGTCCCCGGGCAGCGCGGCCCGCAGGGCCTGTACGGCGAGGCCGTGACCGAGGTTGAGGTGGTGGGCCGCGCGCAGGGAGGCGACCGGGTCGGTGCGACCGGGGGCGTGGACCCCGGAGCCGTATCCGAGGAACGCGCTGCACCAGGGCTCGTTGAGCGTGATCCAGCGCTTCACCCGGTCCCCGAGGGCCTCCGCGACGAAGCCCGCGTACTCGGCGAACCGCTCGGCGGTCGAGCGCTCCGGCCAGCCGCCCGCGTCCTCCAGATCCTGTGGCAGGTCCCAGTGGTAGAGGGTGAGGGCGGGCTCGATGCCGGCGCTGAGCAGCTCGTCGACGAGCCGACGGTAGAAGTCGAGGCCGCGCTGGACGGCGGGTCCGCGGCCGGTCGGCTGGACCCGGGACCAGGAGACGGAGAACCGGTAAGCGCCCAGGCGGAGTTCGGACATCAGCCGGACGTCCTCGCGGAACCGGTGGTAGTGGTCGACGGCCACGTCACCGGTGTGGCCCTCGAAGACCTTGCCCGGGGTGTGCGAGAAGGTGTCCCAGATGGACGGGGTCCGGCCGTCCTCACGGGCGGCGCCCTCGATCTGGTACGCGGCGGTGGCCGTGCCCCACAGGAAGCCGGGCGGGAAGGTGCGGACGGCGGCGAGCGGCCGGGTATCGGACGCGGTCATGGCGGAGCGCTCCCAACGCGAGTGCGGATGAGGGTGGGGTACGGACAAGGGGAGGGGCGGGGAGAGTGGGGCGAGCCGGTCAGTTCTTGACGGCGCCGGCGGTGATGCCGCCCACGATGTGCTTGCCGAGCACGGCGAAGACCAGCAGTAGCGGCAGCGTGGATATCAGCGCGCCGGTCAGCACGACGGCCTGGTTCACCGTGTGATTGCCCGCGCCGAGACCGGCCAGCGCGACCTGGAGGGTCGGGTTCCCGTCGGGGGTCAGCGCGATGAACGGCCAGAAGAAGTCGTTCCAGGCCTGGACGAAGACGAGCATCCCCAGGACCGCCATCGCGGGCCGGGCCACCGGGAACACCACGTGCCAGATGACGCGCAGGCTGTGCGCGCCGTCCATCCGGGCCGCCTCGACCAGCTCCACCGGCAGTGCTTCGATGAGGTACTGCCGCATGAAGAACACGCCGAAGGCGGCGACCAGCGAGGGCAGGACGACCGACTGGAGCTGGTCGATCCAGCCGAGGTCGGTGATGATCTGGTAGAGCGGGATCACGCTGAGCTGCGGCGGGATCGTCATGGTCGCCACGACGAGCGTCAGCAGGGCGCCCCGGCCCCTGAAGGGCAGCTTGGCGAAGGCGAAGCCGGCCAGGGTGGAGAACAGGACCGTGGACAGGGCGACGAGTCCGGCCACGATCGTGGTGTTGACCAGCGCCTCGCCCATGTCGACCTGGTTCCAGGCGAAGGAGAGGTTGTCGAAGAGCCGTGGGCCCGGCAGCAGCGGGGCCGGGGCCTCCACCACGCGCTCGCCGGAATGGGAGGCGGCGACGATGTTCCAGTACAGCGGGAACAGGGAGATCAGCGCGGCGAGGCCCAGCAGGACGTAGGTGAGCGGTCCCGCATGGTGCTGACGGCCTGCCGACTGGCGAAGCCGCCTGGCGCGCGGCGCCGCGGGGGGCGTGGCCGAGTCCGTGTGCGTGCTCGTCGTGGTCGTGGTCGTGGTCGTGGGCGTCGTCGTGTCGAGTGTGCGGGCCATGAGTTCAGCTCCCCGGCTTCTTGCGCTTGCGCTTGCGGTTCGAGCGGCTGATCAGCGCCTGGACGCCGCCGATGAGCAGGAGGAGCAGCAGCATGACCCAGGCGATGGCGGAGGCCTGGCCCAGCGCGCCGGTCACCCACCCCTTCTCGTACATGAGCAGGCTCAGCGTCTGGAACTGGTTGCCGCTGCCGCCGCTGATGCCGACGCTGCCGCCGAAGAGCATCGGTTCGCCGAAGAGCTGGGTGGCCCCGATCGTGGACACGATGACCGTGAAGAGGATCGTCGGCCGGATGGAGGGGATGGTGACGCTGAGGAACTGGCGCCAGCGCGAGGCCCCGTCCAGCGCCGCGGCCTCGTACAGATCCTGCGGAACGGCCTGCATCGCGGCCAGGTAGATGAGCGCGTTGTAGCCCGTCCAGCGCCATGTCACGATCGTCGAAATGGCGATCTGCGAGGGCCACTTGGAGGACTCCCAGGCGACCGGGTCGAAGCCCAGCCAGCCGAGGGCCGTGTTGATCAGGCCGTAGTCCGTGTTGAACAACTGCGCGAAGACGAGCGTCGCCGCGGCGATCGAGGTGGCGTAGGGGGCGAGGATCGCGACCCGGAAGAAGCCCCGGCCGCGGAGCTTGTAGTTCAGCAGGTGCGCCAGGCCGAGGGCCATCAGCAGCTGGGGCACGGTCGAGATGACACCGATGGTGAAGGTGTTGGCGAGGGCGTTCCAGAAGAACTCGCTGGTCGCCAGGGAGGTGTAGTTGTCCAGCCCCTTCCACTGAGCGCTGCCGCCGAGCTCGACCCGGTGGAGCGAGAGCCAGCCCGTGTAGATCAGGGGGAAGAGGCCGAAGGCCGCGAAGGTGAGGAAGAAGGGCGCGACGAAGACGTACGGGACCGCCTTGATGTCCAGGCGGTAGAGCGTGCTGCGCCAGCCGGGGCCGCGGCCGGAAGGGGGCTTGCCGGAGCCGGGGGCGAGGGGCGGTGCGGCCGGCGGCGGGGAGCCGCCGGTCGTCGCCCGAACGGAGGTGGCCACGAGGGCGTCCTTCCAGATCGATGCGTGCGGTGGTACGGGCGGTGACGGCCCGCCGCCCGCAGGCGGCGGCGGGCCGCGTGCGACCCCCGGGACTGCCTAGTGGTCGATCTTGTCGTTGACCAGCTTCTTGACGTTCTCCCAGGCCTTCGCCGGGTCGGTGCCCCGCTGCTCGATGTCGAGGATTCCGTTGTCGGTCAGGAAGGTCTTCACCTGGCCGTCCCAGCGGCTGATCGGTGCGGGCGTGATCCCGGCCGCGGCCTGCGAGTAGATCCTGCCGACCGGGGTCTCACCGAAGTACGGGAGCTTGGCGTCCTGGACCGTCGGGGAGCTGAGCGTGTCCTTGGAGGACGGGATGTTGCCGTTCACGGCGAACACCTTGGCGTGCTGCGCCGGCGCGGTCAGCCAGGCCGCGAGCTCGGCCGCCTCCTTGGTGTGCTTGCCCGACTTCGGCACGCCGAGGAAGGCGCCGCCCCAGTTGCCCGCCACGGGCGGCGCGGCGATGTCCCACTTCCCCTGGTTCTCCGGGCCCGCCTGCTCCTTGATGATCCCGGTCATCCAGCTGGGGCAGGCGACGGTGGCGAACTTCGTGTTCTTGAAGGCCGCGTTCCAGGTGCCCTTCTCATCGAACTGGCGTAGTTTCGCCGTCAGTTCACCCTTCGCCGCGGCCACGGCGGTGTCCCACGCCTTCTTCACCCCGGGGCTGTTCTCATAGTCCAGCTCGCCCTTGGTGTTGGCGTACTGCACCGGCTGGCTGGAGACCACGGCGTTGAAGAGACCGCTCGCGGAGTCGTGGAAGGCGGTTCCGGCCGGTGCGTTCTTCTTGTACGTCTCGCCGGTCTGCAGGAACTTCGCCCAGTCGCCCGCCCACAGCTTGGCGACCTCGGTGCGGTCGGTCGGCAGACCGGCCTTGGCGAAGAGGTCCTTGTTGTAGCAGATGGCCATGGGGCCGATGTCGGTGCCGAGGCCGATGACCTTGCCGTCCGCCGTCGTGGCCTGTTTGACCTTCCAGTCGAGGAACGCGCCGAGGTCCGCGCCGCCCGTCTTGCCGAGGTCGGTCCACTTGTCCGCCATGGCGGGGCCGGTCGCCTCCGCGATGTAGCCGACCTCCAGGGCCTGGATGTCCGCGAGGCCGCTGTTGCGGGAGAGGCGGAGCTTGAGCGTGTCCCAGTACTTCTGGCCGTCGGCGACGTTCGACTCTTCGATCTTGATGTGGGGGTGGGCCTTCTCGTACTCGGCGTAGAGCTTGGCCCCGGTGGCGTTGTCGTAGCCGAAGGAACCGAAGGTCCCGATCCGCAGCGTGATCTGCTCGCCGCCGGACGCGCCGTCGTCGCTGTCGCCGCCGCCGCAACCGGTGAGCAAGGCCGTACCGGTCGCCACCACGGCCACCGCCGCGATGGCCGTGCGGCGTCCGCGTCTGCTGCTGGATGTGCGCATTCCACTCTCCTCGTCCAAGGTGGTGCTCGTTGTGCGCCAAGCGGTCCGTGGGCTGTTCGCGGCTCGGCGAGGGCCCGCCCGGACCGGATGTGAGGGTCGCTCTCGCTTACACGGGGTGGGAACGTGGGGTGGGAGCGCTCCCATATCGATGCCGGAAGGTTGCTGCCTGGCGGGTGCGGGTGTCAAGAGATGAACGCGATTTCATTACGCGGAGGTAAGCGGTGCCCGTTCCGGGCGATTGCGGCCCCATTCTGGCGCGGGACGCCGTCGGCTCGTGACGTGGGGCGTGGCGTCACGAAGGGATCAAGGGTAGTGTGGGAGCGCTCCCATATCTCCGGTCGGCGTAACGTGTGTCCCGCGGCGGACGGCGGCGGGATCCACCGTCTTACCTGATCAGCCGACCGGGCGGCGCGTACGGCGCGGAGCGCGGTGTCGCACGAGGGGAGTTCGAGAGTCGTGAGCGGACGGCAGAACGCCAGACCCACCCTGGAAGAGGTCGCGGCCCTGGCCGGCGTCGGCCGGGGCACGGTCTCCCGAGTCATCAACGGCTCGCCACGAGTGAGCGAGCAGGCCAAGGAAGCCGTCGCCCGCGCCGTCGCCGAGCTCGGGTACGTACCCAATCAGGCGGCCCGGGCGCTGGCCGGAAGCCGGACGGACGCGGTGGCCCTCGTCATCCCGGAGACCGAGGCCCGCCTGTTCGCCGAGCCGTACTTCCTGGACCTGATCCGCGGGGTCAGCGCCGAACTCGGCCGGGCGGACAAGCAGTTGTTGCTCACCCTGGTCCGGACGAAGGCGGAGCGGCAGCGCTTCGAGCAGTACCTGGCCGCCCAGCGGGTCGACGGCGTCCTGCTGGCGTCCGTCCACGGGGACGACCCGCTGCCCGACCTCATAGCGCAGCTGGGGCTGCCCGTCGTCATGAACGGCCGGCGCTCGGAGGCCGAGCCCGTCGACTACGTGGACTCCGACAACATCGGCGCGGGCCGGGCGGCCGTCGCCCACCTCGTGGGGCGGGGCCGGTGCGCGATCGCGACCATCAGCGGGCCGCTCGACATGTACGTGGCCCGCGCGCGCCTGGGCGGCTACCGCGCGGGGCTCGCCGAGGCGGGCATCGTGCCCGACGAGTCGCTCGTGGCGACCGGCGACTTCACCGAGGAGGGCGGCCGGCTGGCGATGCGCGAGCTCCTGGAGCGCGCCCCCGGGCTGGACGCGGTCTTCGCCGCCTCCGACGTGATGGCGGCAGGCGCGCGCGGCGTGCTGCGCGAAGCCGGGCGCCGGGTCCCCGAGGACGTCGCCCTCGTGGGAGTCGACGACTCGGCTGTGGCCCGTCTGATGGATCCGCCCCTGACGAGCGTGCGCCAGCCGATCGAGGAGATGGGCCGCACGATGACCCGGCTGCTGCTCCAGAAGATCGCGGAGGGGTCCGGGGCCGGTTCCGCCCCGACGCGGGAGCGGGCCGAGGAGCCGCGCAGGGTCCTCCCGACGGAGCTGATCGTGCGGGATTCCTCATGAGCCGACGACGGCCCGGGGCGATGCGTACCGGGTCCGCCGACCGTGAGCCGCCCGGGCTGACCTGGCTGACCGCGCCGCCCGGGCTGACCGGGCCGACCGCGCCGCCCGGGCTGACCGCGGCGGGGTCGCTCGTGCCGAGGCCGGAGCGGTATGCGATCCATGGATCCATGGGGCCGCGTACCGCTCCGGCTGCTCACCGGTCGTGCGTCACAGTGCCGGGTAGGCGTTCTTCATGAGCTCCTGGAACTGCGCGGAGAACCACTGGCCCGCGAGCGGCGCGTTCGGGAGGGCACCCGACATGCTGTTGCCGTTCCGCACGTTGCCCGTGTAGGTCGGGTCGCACATCCGGTCGAAGCCCTTGCCCTCGTCGTTCGGGATCTCCTTGCTCGCCCCGTCCGACTCGCCCGGCGCCTTCATCCACACGTACGCGTCGATGCCCGGCGCGGGGGCCGCCTGCGGCCGCTCCCCGATCCCCGCGCCCGCCTGGTTGCACCAGTTGCCGGGGTTGATGCGCCGGTCGTAGCGGCCGCCGTTGACGTAGGTGTCGACGCTCGTCATCGCGCCCGGTCCGGTCGGCCGGGCGGCGCCGCCCCAGCCGTTGCGGGAGGTGTCGATCAGCATGCCGAGGTTGGTGTCGAAGCCCAGGGAGACCAGCTTGGTCCGCATGGCCTGGGCGTACGACAGCTCGTCGGTGTACCGGTTCCAGTCCACCCACTTCGACTGTCGTACGGAAGTGCCGTTGACGGAGTCGTCGATCGAGAAGTGATCCTCCTTCAGGGCGCTGTAGTTGGCCGTGTTCACGATGAAGCCGTGCACCTTGGAGAGCGTGGACCCCTCGGCGGTCGCCGCCTGCTTGAAGAGCTCGGCCGAGGCGCCGAAGTTGTCGTCCCAGCCGAGCCAGCCGTGGTGTCCGGCGTCCACGTAGTTGTAGACGTTGGCGATCGACCCGAGCTTGTTCAGTGCGTAACCGACGCCCTTGATGTAGTTGCCGTTGCTCTTCATCACGTCGCAGTTGGCGGTGGCCGTCGGGCGGCCGGAGACGTTGGTGACCTGGTTCGGCAGCGAGTCGATCTCGACGGTGGTGACGATCCGCAGGCCCGCGTACTTGGGGTCGGCGAGGATCGCGGCGATCGGGTCGATGTACTGCGTCTTGTACTTGTCGATCTCGGTGGGGCCCAGCTCGCCGTTGGAAGCGAGCGCGGCGCAGTCCCGTCCCGGCAGGTTGTAGATCACCAGCTGCACGACGAGCTCGCCGCTGCCCTTCTGGGCCAGGGCGGCGTTCAGGTGATCGCGCAGCCCCATCGCGCCGTTCGCGCCCGTGATGGCCGCGATCCGGTCGATCCAGACACCGGTGGGCTGGTTGGACACCCTCGTGCCGCCCGGCTCGGCGGCCGCCTTGGCGGACCACTCGGGGTTCACATAGACCTTGGCGCCGGCGTAAGGGTTGTCGGCCTTGCCGCCGGAGGGCGGAGGCGTGGTGGGCGGCGTCGTCGGGGGTGTGGTCGGCGGCTGCGACGGGTCGGTGGCGCCGTTGCACGTGACGCCGTTCAGCTTGAAGGTCGCGGGGACGGCGTTCGTGCCGTTGTGTGAACCGTTGAACCCGAAGGACGTCGAACCGCCCGTGGCCAGGCTCCCGTTGTAGGAGAGGCTCTTGGCGGTCACGGCGGCCCCGGACTGGGTGATCGCGGCGTTCCAGCCCTGGGTGACCTGCTGGCCGTTCGCGTAGGACCACTCCAGGGTCCAAGAAGCCACCGGGTCACCGGTGTTGGTGACGATCACGTTGGCGCCGAAGCCGTTGTTCCACTGGTTCGAGATCTGGTACTCGACCTTGCAGCCCGCGGCGGCGGCTCCCGCCGTGGAGGTCATGACGGTGGCGCTGGCGCCGGCGGCGGCGACGAGAGCGAGGGCCGCCAGGAGGGCGGTGCGGGTGGTGGTACGGCTGGTCGTGCGGGGGATCGTGCGGCTCATTTCGGGGGTGCCTTCCGTTCGGGGCGCGGTGGTGGCGCAGCCCGGTGCGAATGAGGTGGACGCGTGCGCGCAGGTGCTCACCGTGGGGGAGCGGGTGAGTCGCCTGCCCGCCTCGTGGGCGTACGTGATGCACGGGACCCGTGCGAAGTGGAGGGCCCCGGGGGTCGGGGCGGCGTCCAGGAGGTCCCGCGTGCCGGTGGCCGTGAAGACGGTGACCGCGGAGGAGACGGTGACCGCGGAGGCGGTGACCGCGGAGACGGCCTAGGCGATGCCCGGACCGGTGTCACCGCCGCGGCCGGTGCGTGCCGGCTTGCCGGGCGGCGCGGACGGACGCGGGGGTGGGGGATGTCGCATGGGCGACTCCTTGCAGCGAGGGCGCGCCCTGACGGCGCGCCGACTGACGGAATCGCTCCCACTGGTGGAGCCAGACCGTAGCGCCAACTGGCGTCAAGCAAAAGGGGAGTTGAGTAAATTCCTCAACGCAGTGCATTCGACTCTTCACGCATCTTGACGTGGTTGCGTCCCGTCTGCACAGTGGGAGCGCTCCCACTGGTTCGGAGCTTGTGCTCGCCGTTCCTCGCACTTCCCCCTCGTCGCCGCCGGCCCCGCGCTCGTCGCCACCCTCGGGGCCCCGGGAACACCCCCGTCTCCCGCCCCTCGCCTCCCCGAAGAGGATCCGCATGCGACCTTCACCGCACCATGCCCGCAGCGTGCTCGGCCTGCTGTGCGCGCTGCTCACCACGCTCGTCCCGGTGGCCGCGCTCCTCACCGCCGCGTCGGCGGCGCAGGCCGACACCACCGTCTGCGAACAGTTCGGGTCGACGACGGTCCAAGGTCGCTACGTCGTCCAGAACAACCGGTGGGGCACCAGCGACAGCCAGTGCGTCGCCGCCACCGACTCGGGGTTCCGGGTCACCCGGGCCGACGGTTCGGTTCCCACCAACGGCGCCCCGAAGTCGTACCCGTCCGTATACAACGGCTGCCATTACACCAACTGCTCGCCCGGGACCAACCTTCCCGCCCAGCTCAGCCGCATCGCCACCGCGCCCACCAGCATCTCGTACGGCTATGTGAACGACGCGGTGTACGACGCCGCGTACGACATCTGGCTCGACCCCACGCCCCGCACCGACGGCGTCAACCGGACCGAGATCATGGTGTGGCTCCACACGGTCGGCCCGGTCCAGCCCGTGGGCGCCCAGGTCGGCACCGCCACCGTGGCCGGGCGCCAGTGGCAGGTGTGGTCGGGCAACAACGGCTCCAACGACGTGCTGTCCTTCGTCGCGCCGTCGCCGATCGCCAACTGGAGTTTCGATGTCATGGACTTCGTCCGGCAAGCGGTCTCCCGGGGGCTCGCGCAGAGCAGTTGGTACCTGACGAGCATCCAGGCGGGCTTCGAGCCGTGGCAGAACGGCGCCGGTCTCGCCGTGACGTCCTTCTACTCGACGGTCGACACGGGCTCCTCCGGTGACCCGGGCGGCCCCGGAGACGGCGCGGCCTGCAAGGTCGGGTACGCGACGAACGTCTGGCAGGGGGGCTTCACCGCGGACGTCACCGTCACCAACACGGGATCCGCCCCGGTGAGCGGCTGGAACCTCGCGTTCACCCTGCCTACCGGGCAGCGGATCACCCAAGCCTGGAACGCGAACGTCTCCCCGTCGTCGGGCGCCGTCACGGCGGGCAACGCGGCCTACAACGGGCAGATCCCGGTCGGCGGCCAGGCGTCCTTCGGATTCCAGGGGACGTACGGCGGCACCTTCACCAAGCCCTCCGGCTTCACCCTGAACGGGAGCGCCTGCACCACCGCGTGACACCCGCCCGCCTCGTTCGGGGCCCGCCCGGCTCAGGAAGACCCGCGATCAGCGCATCCTCGTAAAGCTCCGGTCGTTGGATTCTCCGGTTCCTGGCCCCGACCGAAAAGAGCCGTACGTGAGCAGCCCGACCGGCCTGTCGCCCGAAGGTCTCGATGCCCTTCAGCGACTGAAGGACCGACGAGACGTCAACACCGTGATCTTCCAGTGCGCGCAGGCGCCGGGTGCCCTGGCGCTCGAGCTGGAGGGCAATCTGACCCACGAGGAGCTGGTGCGGGCCCTTCCCCCGGACGCGGCGCGGCTGGTGGTCCACGAGCTGGTCTTCGCGACCCGTGAGGGGGCGCGCCGGCACGAGGTGCTGCTGATCCTTTGGGTGCCGGCGGGGGCCGACGGCCAGGAAAACTCCTGCACCGAGGGCTACACGGCGCTGAAGGAGTCCTTCCCGAACATTCACGTCCACCTCACGGCCCGGCAGGCCGGCCACCTGGAGTACGCGAGGCTGGTCGCCCTGGCGGGCTGAGGGGCTGCCCCGGCCCTGGTGGCCGTGCATGAACCCGGCTGCGGCGGGGATGGTCCTGGGAGGGCGGAACACAGGGCGGGGGATGGTGCCGTGGGGGCGGAACAGGAGCGCGCCGGGGCGGGCGCGCGGCAGCCGGTGGGGGCTCCCGAGGGGGCCGGGACGCCGGCCGGTCCCGAGGAGGCCGGCAGGGCGGAGCGATCCGCTGGGGCGGCCTTGCAGGGGCCGGCCGGTGACGCCTTCGCCGACTTCGACCGGCTGCTGTGTGCGCGGTGCGACTACGCGTGGCCCGTTCTCGATGTCGGAGACCCCGCGCCGCACCCGGAGCGCTGTCCCCGCGACGGGTCGGCTCTGACGTACCGGACGGCGGGATGGCGGCCCGGTGCTGAGTGACCTGTGGAAAGGCGTGAGCGAGAAGCTCTCCGAGCGCTGGCTGACCGCACTGTTCTCGCCGGCCTGCCTGTTCTGGCTGGCCGGGCTGGCCGCCTGGATACGCAGCGAGGGGTGGGCCACCGTCCGCGGGCACGGCTGGCTGGGCGCCGCGAGGATCTGGACGGCGGGGCTGACCGGCCTGCCCGCGCTGGTGCAGGGGATGGCCGTGGTGGGGGTGCTGGTGCTGCTCACCCTGTCCGGGCTGCTGCTGCGGTTCTTCTCCCGTCCGATCGTCCGCTGCCTGGAGGGGTACTGGGTGTTCCCGGGCCCGCGGCGATGGCTGCGGGTCCGCCTGGGCCGTCGGGCCGACGCCGACATCGCGCGGCTGCGCCTCCTCGCGGCCCCTCCGGCCGCCTCCCTCGACGCCGAGCGGCTCGCGGAGCGCGCACGGCTGACCCGGCGCGTCCGGTCGGTGCCGCTCGTACCGGCGCGGAGGATGCCGACCCTGCTCGGCAATGTACTGCGGGCCTCGGAAGACCGGGTGCGCGCCCACTACGGTCTGGACCCCGTCGTCTGCTGGCCCCGCCTGTGGCTGCTGCTCCCGGACGCGGCCAAGGACGAAGTCACCGCGGCGCACCGGTCGTTGCTCCTCGTCACCCACGTGTGGGTCTGCGCCGTCGCCGCTTCGGTGTGGTCGGTGTGGAGCCTCTGGGCGATCCCCGTGTCCCTGCTCGCCGCGCTCCTCACCTACCGGGGCTTCCTGCTGGCCTCGGCCCGGGCCCATGCGGAACTCGTCGAATCCTGCTTCGACTTGTACCGGCACCAGCTGTACGTGTCCCTGCGCTGGCCGCTGCCACGGGACCCGCTGGTGGAGTACGAGGCGGGCCGGCGGCTGACCGCTTACCTCTCCGCCGGATCCCGTCGACCGGACCCGGTCTTCGCCCCACTCGAAGGGTGACCGACCGTGCTGAACGAGCTGTTCCACCATGCCGCGCGGCTTCCCGAGGAGACCGACCCCGACGTGGTCGTCGCGGCCTGGGAGGCGGTCATGACGCATCCGGGCTTCGCCGCCATGCCACCGGCGGAGCGCTGGTCGACGCTGGCCGCCCTGGGCCTGACCCGTATCGCGAGGTACGACCGGGACGCCCGCCTCGAAGACCTGGCGGCGGCCCTGACCCACCTGGAGAGTGCGCTCGCGCTGCCCGGAATTCCGCCTGGTCACCGGGCCATCGGGAGCTTCACTCTGGGCCGGGCCCAGGAGCGCCGGTACCGCCTGACCAATGGGACCGACGACCTGCTCACGACGGCCCGGACCATGTGGTCCCTCGTGGACGATCCGCCGCGGGACACCTCCGCGCGGGCGCTGTGCCGCTGGGTGTGCAGGCTGATCGAAGAGCACACGGACGAGCCGGCTCCTGCCTCGACACCGTCCTCGGCGCCGTCCATGGAGCCGCCTCTGACGCGTCCCGTGCCGCCTTCCATGCCGCGTTCGTTGTTACGCCTGCGGAGCGACGCGCTCGAGCGGCTGCTGCGGGATCCGAGTGATCCGGACCTTCCCCGCTACCAGCTGTCCCTGGCGTTGTCGATCGTCAACCTCTTCGACGCGAGCCCCGCGGCCCACCGGGCCCAGGTGGCGCGCGCGGTAGGCCTGGCGATGGAGAGCGAGCGGCTCCTGCCCGAGGGCCCCGAGCGGCGGTACGCGGCCGAACTGGTGCTGAAGCTGCGGAGGTTGCAGGAATGGGTCGAGGAGAACGCACCCGAGGGGACTCCCGGGGAAGGTGAGGAACCCGGGCGGATGGACGTCTTCGCGTTCGTCGGGGAAGTCACGAAGGTCCCCGACCACGACACACGGGTGGCCAAGCTCCGCGAGACCCTCGCCATGAACCCGTACGAAACCGCCGGGGACGCGTGGGTGGTCCTCTCCACGGCCCTGGCCGAAGAGATCCTCTCGGTCCGCACCAACGGACCGATCGACACCGACGAGGCCATCACGCTCCTGCGGGGCGTCCTGGACCTGCCCGAGACCGTCGAGTTCGGTGTCGGCCTGGAGATCAGGCACAACCTCGCCGTCGCCTACACCCGACGCCGGGCCGGTGACCCCGCGGCCAACACGGCCGCGGCCCTGGAACTCCTCGAACACTGTCTGGCGCAGGCGCCCCCCGACCACCCTCGCCGTGCCGCTTTCGTCATCTCCCTCGCCCAGTCCCTGGTGGACGACGCCGACCGCACCGACCGCCGGGACAGCGTCGACCGGGCGATCGGCCTGTGCCGCACCACCCTGGACGCCCTGCCGGCGGATGCCGACAGGGAGATCCGGGCGGGTCTGCTCGGTGTGCTGGCGCGACTCCTGCCCAGCCTCACGACGGGCGAGCCCGAGCAGAACATCGAAGACGCGATCGCCGCCGCCCGTGCGGCCCTCGACCTGCTCGACCCCGTCACGGACGCCGTGCGCCGCGGGGACGTCCACCACAACCTCGCGCGCCTGTACCGTGACCGCCTCGCGGAAGGCCGCGAGGCGAACCTCTGGCGCGCCATCGAGCACTACCGCGCGTCCCTCGTGGCGCAGCCCAAGGAAACGATGCCGATGGACTGGGCCATGTCCCAGACTTCGCTCGGCGTCGCCTACAGCATGATGCGCGGCAGGGACGTCGAGGCCACCCAACGGCTCGCGGTCGCGGCGTTCATGGACGCCCTCTCCGTCCTCACGCTCGCGGACCAACCCGAGCTGTGGGCCTCGGCCGAGTTCTCCCTCGGGGTCGCGCTGGGTGACGCGGAGGTGCGCGCGGAACCGGACCTGGAGCGCGCCATCGTTCATCTCACTTCCTGCCTCCAGGTGTTCACCGAGGCCTCCGCCCCCAGGCAGTGGGCGCTGACCCAGTCGTTCCTGGGCGCCATGCGGATGCAGACCAGGGTGCCGGCGCAACTCACCGCCGCTGCCGCGCACTTCCGCGCCGCCCTGCGGGTGCTGACCTTCGAGAACAATCCCCGGGAGTGGGCGACCGTACGGCTCAACCTCGCGCAGCTGGAGCCGTCGCAGGACCGCGTCGCGCACGAGAAGACGATCAAACTGCTCATCGAGAGGGGACAGCGCACCGACGCGTACCGGGCCTGCCTGCTCTACCTGCGGATGCTCAGCGACGCGGGAGACCTGCCGGCGGCCGCCGACGCGGGGGCGCGGGCCGCCGAGCTCCACGAGAGCCTGTACCAGGAGGCGTTGCTCCGGCAGAGCCGCCACATGGAGCAGCACGCCGCCGCGGAGGACGTCATGGAGATCGTCACCGCCATGGTCGCGGCGGGACGCACGCTCGACGCCGTCCTCCTTCTGGAGCGGACCCGGGCCCGTGAACTGGGCGAGATCCTGCAGCAGGACGAGGAGGCGCTGCGCAGGGCGAGGGACGCCGACTCCGAGGCCTACGACGCCTACCGGGCGGCCGACGCGCGCCTCGCGCAACTCGGGGCCGCCGAGCAGTCGGTGGCCGTCAGCCGCTTCGGTACGGGCGATCTCGAGCGGCTGCAGTCGACGCTCGTCCGGGCCATCGCCACGGCGCGCGCGGAGCGGGACGCCGCGCTCGCGCGACTCACGGTGGCGGTGGAGCCGCTCGGGCCGCCGGGCATCGGTGAACTGTCGCTCGCGGCGCCCCCGCACCGCCCCCTGGTCTACGTCTACGTGTCGCACGGGACAGCGCGTCTCCTGCTCGTCCGGCGGGACGCCGAGGGAAGCCTCGACATCGACGTCCGTACGGCGGACGTGCGGGACGTGGCGCCCGAGGAGGACCCGGTCGCCGCGCTCCAGGACCGGATCGTCGGAGAACTGGCGGCGTGGCTGCGCGGACTCCGCGTCACGGAGGTGACCCTGGTCGCGTGCGGTCCGCTGGCGGGGGTGCCGCTGCACGCCGTCGCACATGACGGCCGCTGCCTGGTGGACGAGTTCACGGTCTCCTTCGCTCCGTCGGCCGCCCTGCTGGCCCGTCGGCCGAGGTCGCGGCCGGGGCCGACGGCGCTGGCGGCGGTCGGGGACCCCACGGACGATCTGGGCTTCGCGTGGGCGGAGGCGGCCGCCGCCGTCGCGCTGGGCCCCTGGTCGCGGTACACACTGCGCCAGGGCACGGCGGCCACCGCCTCCGTCTTCCTGAAGGAGGACCTGCCCGGGGCGACGCACGTCCACCTCGCGTGTCACGGCCTCTTCGACCCCGCCACCCCGCTGGAGTCGGCCTTCCTGCTGGCCCGGGACACCCGCATCACGCTCCGCGAGATCATGGCGCGGCGCGCCTTCCGCGGTGTCCGGCTGGTCTTCGCATCGGCCTGCGGTACGGCGTCGACCGACCGGTTCCTGCCCGACGAGGCCATCGGGCTGGCGTCGGGGCTCCTCCAGGCCGGTGCGGCGGAGGTGATCGCCTCCCTGTGGAACGTGCAGGACCTGCCGACCATGCTCCTCGCCACCCGCTTCTACCACGAACTGCCCTCGGGCACCGGCCAGGCGCTGCGCGCGGCCCAGTTGTGGCTGCGGGACTCCACGGCCGGGCAGCTGTCCCGGTGGTGCGGCGCCCTCCTCGACGCCGTCGACGAACCGGCACGGTCCCGCCTGCGCGAGGCCGTCGCCGTCCTCGAGCGCTTTCCGCAGCAGGCTCCCTGCTATGCCGATCCCCGCTTCTGGGCCGCCTTCATCCACCTCGGCGGCTGAGGGTCCGTCCGCCGTTGGGCGTAGGACCGGCGCCCCATGTGCGGCGCGCGCCCGCTGACTGGGGTCGGCTCTCATGCAGCACACGGAACTCGTCCCGCGTCAACTCACCGCACGCAAGCGGGACTCTCTCGAACGACTGGTCACGGCGCGTGGTGCCGAAGACGGTGCGCGCCTGGCGCGGCGTACGGGAGCTGCGTGGCAGAGTCATCATGCGTGACGGAACGTGGCTGGAGTAACGGCGGGTGACGGAACGCGCCGCACCTTGTGGGGCGAGGTGGGTGTCCATCGCCCGATGATCTTCCGTAAGCTCAGGAATGTCCGTCGTGCCCGGAGTTGTCTCCCGCGGCGGCCGTGCTTTCGCATGTCCTGCCCCCACGCATTGAGTTGAGGAATACGTGCGCCTGTCCCTCGAGCGACGCCTGGCCGTGAGTGCCGCCCTGCTCGCCCTCACAGCCGGTGTCGTCCCGGCCACCGCGGCCTACGCCGCCCCGGTCACCCAGCCTGCCGCCGCCGCGCCGACCGCGCAGTCCCAGCAGGTCACCCCCGACATGGAGGCCCTGGCCAAGGCCCTCCAGAGCACGCTGGACGCGGGCGCGCCGGGCGCCCTGGCCCGCTACACCGGTCCGGACGGGGTGAAGAGCAAGACCCTGGGCATCCAGGACACCGCCCACGGCACCCCGATGGACGTGCGGTCGCGGTTCCGGATCGGCAGCGTCTCCAAGACGTTCTCCTCCGTCGTGCTGCTCCAGCTGGTGAACGAGGGCCGCGTCGACCTGGACACCCCGGTCAACCAGTACCTGCCGCGGCTGCTGCCGGACGACCGGATCACGGTGCGTCACCTGCTGACCCACCGCAGCGGTCTGTCGGACTACACGAACGCGATGTTCGAGAACACCGTCCCGGGCTTCGAGGCCGTGCGCAACAAGGTGTTCAGCTACCAGGAGCTGGTCGACCTCTCGCTCGCCGAGCCGCGGACGGCCGAGCCCGGCGTGTCGTACAGCTACTCGAACACCAACTTCGTGGTCGTCGGCATGATCATCGAGAAGGTGACCGGGAAGCCGGTGGAGAAGGAGTACGACCGCCGCATCATCAAGCCGCTGAAGCTGCGCAACACCTCCTACGTGCACCCCTCCACCGTCATCCGCGGCCGGCACGCCCACGGCTACCTCCACCCGGACGAGGACGGGCAGCCGCTGGTCGACTCCACCGAGCAGACGGTGTCCTGGGCGCAGACCGCCGGAGCGGTGATCTCCAACGCGGCCGACCTGAGCACCTTCATGTCCGGGCTGGTCGGCGGCAAGCTGCTGCCGGCGCGCATGCTCGACATGATGACCACCATGACCCCGACGGACGCGGCGAAGACCCGCTTCTACGGCCTGGGTCTGCGGCGCTACGACCTGTCGTGCGGTACCCAGGTGTTCGGGCACACCGGCACCGTGCAGGGCTTCTACACCTACGCCTTCACCACCCGTGACGGGAAGCGCAGCCTCTCCGCCATGGCGAACACCTCGAACGACGGAGCGGCCAACACCGCCCTCGGCGGCACGCTGGAGGCGGCGTTCTGCGGCAAGCCCGCGGCGCCGAAGAGCAACACCGCCGCGCGCGGTCCGGCATCGGCCCCCACCACGGCCCCGGCGCCCGCCCCGGCCGAGAAGGACCTGCCGGAGCGCCGCTGACCTCCGCGGGTCCCGGGCCCGGCCCGGGACCCGCGAACGCCCCCGTACGGCCGCGGTCGCCGGTAGCGTGGCGACAGCCGAGACGAGGAGGGGACATGACGCGACGCAAGAGCGCGGCGGAGGTGTTCGACGCGCTGGGTGAGCGGTACGAGGACCTGTTCGGGTCGGTACCCGAGCAACTGGAGGCCCTGGACTGGCTCGCGGAGCGGCTGCCCGCCGGGGCCCGGGTGCTGGACGTGGGCAGCGGCACCGGCCGGCCGACGGCGGAGGCGCTCGCCCGGGCGGGACACACCGTGACCGGCATCGACGTCTCGGCGGCCATGGTCGAGGCGGCGCGCGCCCGGGTGCCCGGGGCGCGTTTCGAGCAGGCCGACGTCCGCACGTACGTACCGGACGCCGGTGGCTTCGACGCCGTCTGCTCCTTCTTCCCGCTCCTGGTGATGGACCAGCCGGACATCGAGGCCGCCCTCGACCGCATGGCGTCCTGGGTCGCGCCGGGCGGCTACCTCGTGCTCGCCACGGTCCCGGGAGACATCCGGGGGCTGGACATCGAGTGGATGGGCCACGCCGTGACCGTCAGCAGCCTGTCCGCGGAACAGCACCTGCGACGGCTGACGGCGGCCGGGCTGGACGTGCTGCACCAGCACACCTCGTCCTTCGTACCCGCGGACCCCCTCGCCGGGCCCGAGGAGCACTTCTTCTGCTACGCGACACGCCCCGCCTGATCCCTCGGCGGACCCGCGGGGGCTCCTGCTCCGGCTTCCGTTCCGGCTTCCGTTCCGGCTTCCGTTCCGGCCCCTGGTTCTGTTCTTGATGTGCCGTACAACCATTGCGGTGGTTGGTGAGTCTTACGCCGCGTAAGAACAGTTTCCAGGGGGTTATGTCCATGAAGTTGTCCCGGATCGCCGCAGCGGTCACCACCGCCGCTCTGGCGCCCGTCGTCCTCATCGCGTCACCGGCCTTCGCCGCCGGCGAGGAGGCCGCCGCGTCCACCCGTCCCACGGCTCCGACCGCACCTGACCAGGCGGCGGCCGACCATGGCGACAAGGACCAGGCGGAGCAGGACCGCAAGACCATCCTCGGCATCATCGCCGATCCGATGGCCAGCGCGTACATGAAGGAAGCCGGCAACAAGGCCATCGCCGACGGCCCCGCGGCCATGCGCAAGTTCATCGAGACCGACCAGCACAGCATCCGTCTCGACGACTACCGGGTGCTCATCACCCGCCTCCTGAACGGCGCCGGCCCCGGCCTGAAGGAAGGCATCAACAAGCTCTTCAAGACCGACAAGCAGACGCTGGAGCAGCTGCGCCACTTCTACGACGTCACTCAGCACGAGCTGCGCGACGACGACAACAAGGTCGCCATCTCCAGGCTGGTCGGAACCGGTGGCACCGAAGTGAAGGAAGCGGCCAAGAAGGCCCTCCAGGGCACGCCCGCGGACCGCATCGCCTTCCTGGCGACGGGACAGTACCTCGCGCAGGCCTCCGACGACCGGGTCGAGCTCGCGCGCATCGACGAGGGCTGGGACGGCCCCATCCTGACCGAGGCGATCAGCAAGCTCCTGGGCGGTTCCCCGACCCCGGCGGAGCTGCGCCGGTTCCTCGAGGTGACCCAGTACGCGCTGCGCGACGAGGACAACCGCGTCGCGATCGCGAAGATCATCGACGGCGGGGGACCGGAACTCGTGAAGGCCGGTCGCGCCGCACTGAAGGGCACCGCAGCCGACCGCGTCGAGTTCCTCAAGACGGGTCAGCACGAGGCGCGCGCCAAGGACAAGAAGACCCAGCAGGAGAACGGCAAGGACAAGGGCCAGCAGGGCCAGCAGGGCCAGAACAACTCCGGCACGGGTGCGGGCACCGGCACGGGCTCCGGGTCCGGCACCGGTAACACCGCTGTCACCCCCCAGGGCGGCAGCGGTTCCCCCCTCGCCGCCACCGGCGCGGGTGACGCGGGTCTGATCGCGGGCGGTGCGGGCACCGCACTCGTCGCGGGCGCGGGCATCCTGCTCGCCGCACGCATGCGCCGCGCCGCCGCCGCACGCTGACCAGGCCGGGGCCGGCCGCGACACCGCGGCCGGCCCCGGGCCACGCGTACACCCCGCCGCCGCCCGATCGCGGGTGACGACATCCGTCAGGCCAGGCCGGCCTCGATGGCGCGGCGGACGGCGGCCGCGCGGTCGGGGATGTCGGCCTTGGCGAACAGGTTGTTGATGTGGGTCTTGACGGTGGCCTCGCTGATGAAGAGCTTCTCGGCGATGCCCCGGTTGGGCAGCCCCTGGCCGATCAGCGTGAGCACCTCGCGTTCGCGGGGGGTGAGGTCCGCGGGCAGGGCGGGGCCCCGTACGGGGGTCTTCGTCGCCGTGGTCCTGGCGGTGGCGAGCAGCCGGTCCTGCACCTCGCGGTCGAGCACGGACTGACCGGCGGCCGCGGCGCGGATGGCCCGGATGATGTCCTGGCGTCCCGCGTTCTTGGTCAGGTACCCGCGGGCTCCCGCCCCCAGCGCGCCCAGGATCGAGTCGTCGTCGGCGAAGGTGGTGAGCACGACCACCGCCACCCGCGGGTGTTCCTCGGTCAGTCGGCGGGTGGTCTCGATGCCGTCCATGACGGGCATTCTCAGATCCATCAGCACCACGTCCACCGCCCCCGCGGCGACCGCCGTCAGCACCTCGGTCCCGTCCGCGGCGGCCGCGACGACGTCGATGTCCTCGGACAGCCCGAGCACCGCGGCGAGCGGCTCCCGGACGGCGGCCTGGTCGTCGGCGACGACCACTCTCACCTTCTGCTGCCCGGCGGACGGTCGCTGATCGGACGGTTGCTTCTCGGCTGACTGCTTCTCGGTCGGTTCGCTCATCCCGGGATCACTGCCTCCACGTGCCAGCCGCCCCGGTCGGGCCCTTCGGTGACCGGACCCGCGGTGACGGTTCCGTCCAGCAGCGCGACGCGTTCACGCATGCCGATCAGCCCCATTCCACTGCCGAGCCCCGCGTTCACCTCCCGGGTGCCGGGGCGGTTACGGATCTTCAGTGTCGTCGATGCGGCGCCGAACGTCAGCTCCACGCGGACGTCCGCACCGGGCGCGTGCCGAGCCGCGTTGGTCAGCGCCTCCTGGGCGATCCGCAGCAGGTTCTGGGTCACGCGGGTCGGGACGTCACGGACCGCACCGACGACGGTGAGGGAGTCGTGGTGACCGGACGATTCGACCATCGCGGTGAGGCTCTCCACGAGCGGCAGCGCGTCCTCGCGCAGCGCGTGCACGGTCCATTGCGCCTGCTTCAGGCTCTCCTTGACCAGGGAGTGGGCCTTGGCGTTGGCTTCCCGGACCTTCTCCAGGTCACCGGTTTCGATCAACGCGTCGGCCAGCTCCAGCTGCATGTTGATCCCGGCCAGCGAGTGCGCCAGTACATCGTGCACGTCCCGGGCGATCCGGCCGCGTTCGGTCAGTACGGCCGTCCGCGCCTCGGCCAGGGCGGCGCGTTCGGCCGACTCGGACGCCGCGATCACCGCCCGTACGGCCTGGCGCTGGCTGCGGTTGATGATCCCGACCAGGACCGGCGCGCCGGCGGCGAGGCCGACGGTCCACGGCAACGGCTGCTGCCACGAGCCGAGGTGGACGTACAAGACGCCGGCGCAGAGCACGCTGCAGAGCCCCGCGAGGGCCAGGGCCCGCCTGGTCTCCAGCCGGTATCCGATGTGACCGGCCAGGAAGAAGGCGAAGAGGTACCCCGTACCACTGCTGCTGAGGCCGATCAGGGCGGCCGCCGCGACGACCCCGCCGGTGAGCCAGACGGGGGCGAACCGCTGGGTCGCGGCGTTCTCGGGCAGGCCCCGGGCCAGCAGCGCGGCCGTGCTGACCGCGAAGAGGGCGGCGACGGCCAGGCCCCGGCCGCTGAAGCCCATCGGCCTGACCGTCACGATCCCGGCGACGATGACCGCCAGGGTCATCGCCCACCGGACCCGCGGGTCCTGTCCGGGAATCGGATGCGGGACCGCCCCCGGGGACGGTGACTTCCCGGGGGGCGGAGCGCTTTGGGTGGTGAGCATGCGCCGAACGTACTGCACGGTCAGGCCGTGTGGTCGAGGACGGGCACGGGGCGGGTCACCGCGCGGCTCCGGCTCCGGATGAAGATCGTCGCCAGTCGCGTGACCACCTCGGTGAGGGCCATGAGGACGAACGCCGCCACCCAGGCCTTGTCGCTGGTGATCTGGTGGGTGACGCTGAACCGCGCCACGTCGGCGGCCCCGCCGTGCTCGACCCACAGCTGGAAGCCCATGCGTGCGCCCATGCCCACGATCCACAGGACCGCCGACACCGCTCCGGCCTTGATCAGGAGGTGCCCGCCGACGGTCCGGATCCGGGTGTAGACGCCGCCCGCGATGCCGAGCGCGGCACCCACGCCCACCAGGACCGCGATCAGCACCAGGTCGTTGCCGGCGGTGGGAATGGTGTCCAGGTACGAGTTGGCCACGAAGGCCACGATCCCCAGCGGGATCAGGAAGGACTTGAGGTCGAGCCGTCCCTCCCGGAGCTGCCGGAAGACGATGAGGAGGAGCGCGATGTCGGTGATCCACTCGGTCGTTGTCATGCCCCCAAGACTGCGGCGAAGCGGCTCGCGGCACCTGGACCCGTGGGTGGAAACAGGGGTGGAGACGGGGGTGGAGACGAGGGGTGGAGACGAGGGGTGGAGACGAGGGGTGGACAGGGCGGGTGGAGACTCCTGCGCCGGGTGGGCGGGTGGGCGGGCGGGCGGGCGGGCGGCCCCGGCCGCCGTCGCTCACGCGTGGACGTCGGCCAGCAGTTCGGCGGAGCCGTGGAGGAAGGCGGACACCTCGGCGCTCCTCGGGTAGGGCTCGAACTGCTTGCGCAGCCGGGCGATCCTGCGGAAGGCGCGCGGGGAGTGGAGCTGGCGGGTGAGCCGCAGGGCCTCCAGGCCGTGCCGGGCCGCCTCTTCCGGCTCGTTGTCCAGCAGACTCGCGTGGGCGAGGATGCCGGTGTTGATGGACCGCCGCCGGACGTAGGTCTCGGGGAGGTCGTTCAGGGCCGCCTCCGCGTAGTGCCTCGCCTTCGCGGGCTGCTTGAGGTCCCGGAAGCAGTGCGCGAACGCGTCCGCGAGGTAGGCCTCCTTGAAATAGCTCAGGTAGGGCGCCGAATCGTCCGTGGACCGGGACCTGCCGAAGTGCCGTTCGGCTTCCACGAGCGCCATCGAGCTTGCCCGCGCATCGCCCAACCGGGCGTATCCCCGGGCTTCGACCACCCAGGCCACCGCGTGCGCCAGCGGGTCGTCGCGCCGGTGCCCCCGGGACCTGGCCGCCACGGCCAGCTGCACCGCCTCCGCCGGGTGCTGGGCGTACAGGGCGAGGTGCCCCAGGTGGGTCGCCATGACCTGCGCCCCGTACTCCCGGGAATCGGCGGCGTTGGCCATACCGAGCGCCAGCGTGTAGTAACGCTGCGACAGGCTCAGCTTGTTGCAGTCGATGGCCATGTAACCGGCCGCCGCCGTGAACTCGGCGGCCGTTTGCAGCAGGGCCCGCCCCACCTCGTCGGAGCGTGATTTCTTCAGCAGCGGAGCGACGTCATAGCGCAGATAATTGATCATATGGCGCCGGATGCGGAAAGATCCGAATTCGTGGCTGAGCCGCTCGAACTCGTTCCCCAAGGCGCGTACCTGGCGGACGTCCGACATGCTGACACGGCTGCTGCCGCTGTAGTAGGTCAGATTCTCGACCGGACCGCCGATCAACCAGTCCCGGCTCGCCGCCGATACCGCACCCGCCACGAAGGCGGAGTTGGTCAGGAAATCGGACTGTTCCACGTCGAACCTCCACAGACGCAGTGCCGTCTCGACGGCGCGTTCGGCATTGCGGGGGTAGCGGAGCCCGATCGTCTGGTCCTCGGACATGACCCGCATCCCCAGATCCCGGGCCGTCACCGAGCGGCCGACGCGCTGTGAGAACACTTGGGACAGGAGCGCCGGAGTCGGGTCCCGGGGGATGGAGCCGGCGAGCCAGCGCGCCACCGAGGTGTGATCGCAGCGCACGGTGAGGCCCTGCAAGGCGGCGAGGTCACTGACCCGGCGGGCCAGGCCTTTGCGGGTGAATCCCGTTTCGAGCAGCAGGTCGAGCAGCTGTCCGTTCGGTTCTCGACGATCGCTCATCTCATACCCCCGACGTAAATGCTCCGGCTGACTCCAGGTTAGGAGCGCTCCGCAGCTTTACGAAGCCTTTGCCGCCGGTGCGCCCTTTGTGAGCCCCCCGACGCACATCCCGTCCGCCGAGTGTGTCTGTGCCCAGGGCCGCGCCGACCTCAACAGTTGTGCTGTCAACCGGGCCTGACGGGGCAGCGAACCGCCGGCGCAGAGATGGGGAGAAGGCAATGTGTGAGGAAACGCGTAAGGCCGCGGACTCCGCACCGCGGAAGCACCTCCTGGTGCTCGTGTGCTTGGCCATGGTGGTGTGGGGCGTCTTCCCGGTCGACGACCTCATGACCATGGTGGCGACGGCCCTGGTGGATGTCGTCCTCCAGGCGCTGCTGGCGAAGCCCGAGGGCGGCGACCGCGCGTGACGCACCGGCCCCGAGGCCCCGGCCGGATGCGTGGCGGGGGCCCGGGGCGTGCGAAGGGGTCACCGGAGCGTCCGGCGGACGGCGTCGCGGAGCCAGCGGTGGGCTCCGTCGGCCGTGTGCCGGGGGTGCCAGGCCATGCCGATGATCAGCGGCGGCAGCGCCAGGGGGATGTCGAGGAGGTGCAGTCCGAGGGCGCGCGCGTCGTCGGTGAGGGGTGAGGGGGCAGCGCCGGGCGGCGCGGCGGGGACGAGGCAGACGATGTCGCTCCGCGCGGCCAGGGTCATCGCGGCCAGGTGGCTGGGGAGGACGACGCCGACCCGCCGGTGGAGGTCCAGCTCGGCCAGGGCCGTGTCCAGGGGGCCGCTGAACCGGCCGCGGCGGCTGACCGCGACGTGTTCGGCGGCGGCGAACCGGGCCGGGGTCAGCGGTCCTTCGGTCAGGGGGTGGCCGGAGCGGACGGCCGCCACCATGCGGAGGCTGACCAGCTCCTCGACCCGGGTCTCGGGGCCGACGTGGTCGATGGATCCGATCTCCAGGTCGATCCGGCCGTCGCGCAGGGCGGTTCCGGCCTCCAGTTCCTCGGCCCGGAGCCGGAACGAGACCCCGGGCGCCTCCTGTCGGGCCAGCCGGAGCAGGCCGGGGGTCAGCGCCGCCCCGACCAGGTCGGCGGCCTGCAGGGTGAAGGTGCTGCGCAGGCCGGCGAGGTCGACGCCCGTGCCGGGGCTGAGCAGCGCCCCGAGGCTGCGGACCACCGCGGCGGCTTCGCCGCGCAGGGCCTGGGCGCGCGGGGTGGGGACCATGGTCTGCCCGGCCCGGACGAGGAGGGGGTCCTGCAGGACGCGGCGCAGCCGGGCGAGGGTGCGGCTCATGGCGGCGGGCGAGGTGTGCAGGCGGGCGGCGGCGCGGGTGACGCTGTTCTCGGCCAGCAAGGCGTCCAGCGCGATGGCGAGATTGGCGTCGAGGACCGGATCGGGGGTGTTCACCAGCATCATTCCATTTCCGTCAATGATTCCATGCTGAAGTTCCCATTGTGGCAACACCACGGCCCTTCGCAGGATGGGGGGTGTACCGATCCGGCACGACCTGCGAGGTTTTCATGATCGTCATTACCGCTCCCACCGGGAACATCGGCCGTCCGCTGCTCTCCCGGCTCCTGGAGGCCGCCCCCGCCGCGGGCGAGCAACTGCGCGTGATCGTGCGCGATCCCGCCCGGCTGCCGGACGCGGCGCGCGGACGCGTCGAGGTGGTCACCGGCTCGCACGGGGACGCCGAAGTCCTCGACCGGGCCTTCGAGGGTGCGGACGCCGTCTTCTGGCTCGTTCCCCCGGACGCCTCCCTGAGCCCGCTGGACGCGTTCAGCGGCTTCACCCGCCCCGCGGTGAAGGCGCTCGCCACCCACGGCGTCGGCCATGTGGTCGGCGTCTCCGCGCTCGGCCGCGGCACCCCGCTCGCCGGCCGGGCCGGCCTGGTCACCGCGTCCCTCGCCATGGACGACCTCATCGCCGAAGCCGGCGTCGCCTACCGGGCCCTGGCCAACCCGTCCTTCTTCGAGAACCTCCTGGAGGAGGCCGGCTCGATCCGCGACACGGGCGTCTTCACCGACGTCGTCGACGCCGACCGCAAGGCCCCCCTCGTCGCTGTAGCCGACATCGCGGCCGCCGCCGCCGGCCTGCTGCTGGACCGCTCGTGGACCGGCGTCGACAGCGTCCCGGTCCTCGGCCCGCAGGACCTGTCTCCGCACGACCTGGCCCGCATCATGACCGAACAGCTCGGCCGCCCCGTCCGCTACGAACGCCAACCGCTCGACGAGCTGTACACCACCCTTGTCGGCTATGGCCTCAACGAGGCGTTCGTGCAAGGCATCGTCGACATGAAGCGGGCCAAGGACCAGGGCCTGGACGCCGGCGTCGCCCGCACCCCGGGCACCGCCTCGCCCACCGGCTTCGAGCAGTGGTGCGCCCAGACGCTGAAGCCCGCCGTCCTCTCCTGAGGCCCGCCCCCCGTCGCCGGGACGCGTACGCCGCCCGGCCCGCCAAGTCCACCTGCCACGCTGCCGCTTTGGAGGCACTCTCATGGCCGCCGTCACGACCGAACCGCCGGTCACCGCGTTCATCCTCGTCAAGACCACACCCGAGTGGCTCGCTCTGACCGTCCAGGAGCGCGTCGACGCCTTCTCCACCCAGGTCATGCCCGCGATCGCGGCCAAGACCACCGGCGTCCGGTCGCGCTTCTACGACACGGAGTTCTACTCCGCGCGCGTTACCGACATCTGGGTGTGGGAGGCCGACGACCACCACGCCTACCAGCTCCTCATCGACGCACTGCGCGAAACACCGTTCTGGGACCGCTACTTCGAGATCGTCGACCTGCTCGTCGGGACCGAGAACGGCTACGCCCGCACCTACGGCGTCGAACCGGTCGCCACTGTCGCCACCTGACGCACCGCTCACGCCGCCCGACTCCTCCGATGCCCTCTGGCCCCAACCGGCCGGAGGGCATCGGACGTTGGCGCCGGTCGAGGCGGCCGCTCGGGTCCCCGCTCGGCCGGTGAGGCCCCTGGTCAGGCCCCTGGTCAGGCCCCTGGGCAGGTCCCCTGGGACGCGCCATCCCCGCGGGCCCCGCGCGGATGGCTGAAACACCCTCATACCGGCGCCACTTGGCCAGCACGATTGTTTGGCGAACGCCTAACTGAGTAGGCGTACATCTGTGCGTCCGTCGTTTTCCGTCGTGGTCTAGTTACCCCTGGTCCGTGCGCGGTGACACCGCGTACGGATCGTCCGCCGACGACGCCGTCGCGCCACGCGGCGTCCCCCTCGACCTCAGGAGCACCATGACCCCGATCCTCTTCGTCTATGCCAAGGGCGGCCCTCCGCTGGAGTACGCCGTCCCGCGCATCGCCGCCCACGCCGAGGTGCACGTCCTGGCGCTCGCGCCATTGCCCCGGATCACCGAGTCGGTGTGGCTGCCCGCGTGCGCTTCGGTCACCACGGCCCCGCCGGGGGAGGGGGTGGAACTGGTCGATCTGATCTGTTCCCACGCCCGCCGCGTCGGCGCCGAGGCGGTGCTGACCCTGTCGGAGTACGCGGTGGTGGCCGTCGCCCACGCGAGCCTGCGGCTCGGTCTGCGCGGCGCCGGCGAGCGGGTCGCGGGGGCTCGGGACAAGCGCCTGATGCGCCGGATCTGGCGTGACGCGGGGGTGCCCGTACCGCGGTTCGCGGAGATCCACGCTCCGGAGGACATCGCGGCCGCCTTCCGGACCCTGCGGCCGCCGCTCCTCCTCAAGGCCGCCTGGAGCGCGGGCTCCACGGCCCACCTCACCGTGTGGAACGAGCAGCAGGCCGAAGCGGCCTGGAAGACCGGACGCTCCGTCATGGAAGCCTCGTCCGCGCAGGGTTACGCGGAACTGCACGCCGCGGACGAGGGCGTCAGCGATTTCCTGCTGGAGGAGATCGTGACCGGAGAGGCCGCCGACTGGTTCGACGCGGACGGGTGGGGCGACTACGTCAGCGTGGAGGGGATCGTCGCCGACGGCCGCTACCACCCGCTGTGCATCACCGGGCGGATGCCGACCATCGCACCCTTCACCGAGCGCGCGAGCCTGGCCCCGGCCGCCCTCCCGGAGGCGTTGCAGCGCCGGATCGAGGAGGTGTCGCGCGCCGCGGTCGACGCGCTCGGACTGGACACGTGCGCCACCCACACCGAGATCAAACTCGGCGCGGACGGGGCCATGTGGCTGATCGAGACCGCCGCCCGCTTCGGCGGGGTGATGACCACCCGGCAGGTGGAGACCGTCTTCGGGTTCGACATGATCGGCATGCTGGTGCGCCAGTTGCTCGGCCAGGAGGTCGCCTACCCGGAGCGGATGCTGACCGAGGGGGCGGGCGCGGGCGGGGGCGAAGGCGCCGCCGGATCCCTCGTGATCCTCGCCGTCGACCCCGCCGGCCGGCCCTGGACCGAACTCCCGGCCTGGGACTTCGAGTCGGTCGACTGGGCCGCCCTGGTCGCGCCGGGATCCCGTGTGGAGCTGGTGCGCGAGCACAGTCTCGCGCCGGGCAGCCCCGTCCCGCCGTACGAGGAGGCGGGAGGGGCCAATTCCATGGCCGCCCTGTGCTTCCTCACCGCCGAGTCCGGGCCGCAGCTGCTGGCCGACTGCGGCCGCATCCTCGCGGCCCTGCCGGACGCCCTCACCGCCCCCGCCGTCACCCCCGCCCTCGGCAGCGGTCCCGCCGCCCCCACCGATTCCGGCAGCGGTCCCGCCGCCCCCACCGAGACCTCCCCCCTGTCCGCCGACCGCCCGACGCCCGGGAGCCCCGCATGACGCATGCCGGAACCACCGCCGCCGCGCCGTCCCCCCGGGGCGCCGCCGTGGACACCCTGCTCACGCTCCCCCTCTTCGAGCAGCTGGCCGGGGTGCTGGGCGGGCATCCGTACGTCAAGGTCGTCGTGGACCGCGACCAGGGCCTCTGGCACGTCCTCGACAGCTCCGTGCACTCCTTCCACGTCAACTACATAGCCACCGAGATCCAAGGGCTGACCCTGGAGCAGCTCGACGCCGAGCTCGACCGCTTCAACCACGACGTCTACCAGGACCCTGCGCGGCGCTTCCTGCTCGGCGTCCTGTCGCTGCACTCGCGCGGCGGCCCGGAGCGCGACGAGCCGTTCATGGTCCTGGAGACCACCGAGGCCGACACCATGGGCGCGGACCTGCTGATCGAGTTCCACGCCTTCGTACGGGCCCACCTCGATCCCGCGCTGGAGCTGCTGCTGAAACCGGCCAACCACGGCCAGGAGCACGCCCTCGCCGCGGTTCCGGAGACCGTCGTGCCCCGCGCCCGGGGCCACGCGCTCCTGGCGACCGCGCCCTTCGTGCCGCTGACGCTCGCCTCGGCCACCGGCCGGCTCCGCGCCTTCGCCTCGGGCGAGGAGTACCTGGCCGCCCGCGCGGACCTGAGCTGGCACGACATCGTCGCCATGCCGGTGGTCCCCGACGACATCCCGCGGCTCGCCGGACTGATCAACGCCCAGCCCACCACCCCGCTGTCGCACACCAACATGCTGGCGGCCGGATGGGGCATCCCCAACGCCATCGTCCGCGGCGTCCTCGACACGATCGCGGACGAGAAGCTGGACGGCGCCTGGGTCCGGTACGAGGTCACCGCCGACGGGTTCGTCATCGAGCGCGCCGAGGCGCCGTCGGACCTGGCCGAACCGACGTGGCACACCCAGCGGATCCGCCTCGACGCGCCGCACGTGACGGACGCACCGCTCGTGCCGCTGTCCGCGTTGCGCGCCGGCGACCGGAACCGCTACGGCACCAAAGCGGCCAACCTCGGGGAGCTGCACCACGTACTGCGCCACGGATCGGGCCGGCTGACCGGCTACTACTCCGTGCCCCGGCCGCCCCGGGCCGATCTGCTCGGCCATCTGGCCGCCCGGCTGGAGATGCCCGAGGAGGGCGATCTCGCCCAGCACGCCAGCGAGTTCCTGACCCGGCACGTCCAGGCACCCGCGGGCATCGCCGTCCCCTTCTCCGTCCAGCGGCGCTTCCTGGACTCCTCGCCCGCCGTGCAACAGAGCATCGGCAAGCTGAAGATGGCCCTGGAGCTGAACGCCATGGACGCCGTGGACACGGTCTGCCTCCAGTTGCAGCACCTGGTGCGCACCCTCCCGGTGCCCGAGGACCTGGTGCGCGCCCTGGACGCGCAGCTGGTCGAGCACCTGGCGGGCACGGGCCGCTTCGCCGTGCGGTCCTCCTCGAACGCCGAGGACCTGCCGGGCTTCTCCGCGGCCGGGATCTACGAGTCCCACACCAAGGTCACCGATCTGCCGGGGCTGCTGGACGCCATCCGCCACGTCTGGGCCTCGCTGCTGTCCCCGCGCAGTGTGCGGCTGCGCCATCAGGCCGGCATCTCCCTGGACGACACCTACATGGGAGTGATCGTCCAGCGCTACGAGCCGTCCCCGCTCGGCGGCGTCATGGTCACCTGCAACCCGACCAACCGGGCCGACTTCCGCAACGTGTACCTCAACTGCGCGCACGGGTCCACGGCCGATGTCGTCGACGGCCGGACGCTGCCCCTGCAGTACCTGTACAACACGGTCGAGGGCGGCGGCCGCACGATCTCGCTGGGTGCCGCCACCGAGGACCTCCCGCAGGACACGCGGGCCCACCTGGGCCGGCTGGCACTGGCCGGCCGCCTGCTCCAGTCCCATTTCGCCACGGACTACACCTTCGCGGGGCCGCTCGACGTCGAATGGCTGCTCGGACCGGGGGGCGCGCTCCACATCCTCCAGCTGCGCCCGTACAGCGCCTGACCCGTCCCCGCGCCTGACCCGTCCGCGCGTCGACACGTCCCCGCGCCCCGAGTCCCCGCGCACCGTCCCACCCGAAGGTCACCCATGCCCCTCTCCCTGCGGACGCGCGTGAAGCGCCGCGTCCGCCCGCCCGCCGCGGTGCTCCGCGTGATCCGCCTGAACAACGGGTTCCAGCTGTTGTTCAACCTGCTGTGGTGGATGCCCGTCTTCTACCAGTACCAGAAGCAGGCGGGTCTGTCGGACAGTCAGATCTTCGGCATCCAGAGCGTCTACTACGTGGCGTTCTGCCTGCTGGAGATACCCACCGGCTTCATCGCCGACCGCATCGGACAGCGCCGCTGCATGCAGCTCGGCGCGGCCGCGATGACCGCGGCGAACCTCCTCCCGGTCGCCTCGCCGTCCTTCGCGGGCTTCATGGCGCACTTCCTGGCCATCGCCACCGCCCGCTCGCTGGTGTCCGGGGCCTCCAGCGCCTACCTGTACGAGTACCTGCACGAGCACGGCGCCGGCGAGCACTACGTCCAGGCCGAGGGCACGGCCCGGGCGCTCGGCCTCTGGGCGAAGATCGCCTGCTGGCCGCTGGTCGGCGTCCTGATGGACGTCCGGCACGAGGCCCCGTACGTGCTGACCGCGCTCTCCACCCTCGGTTCGCTGGCCTGCGCCGCGGCCCTCCCGGCGATCGCCGCGCCCCGGCCCCACGGGGGCGGTGAACCGCCCGCGGAGCGCGTCGGGCTGCTCGATTCGGCCCGGCAGGCCGCGAAGGTGCTCGGCACGTCACGGTCCCTCGGGCCGCTGATGGTGCAGGGCGTGGCCATCTTCACGCTCGCCCGCATCTGCCAGGTCAACCTCTTCCAGCCGCTGCTCCTCGAGAAGCACCTCCCCGTCGCCGACCACGGCGCGGTGCTGTCGGCGATGACGGTCGCCGAGGCCGTCGGTTCGGCGAGAACAGGCTGGTTGCGCGGCAGACTGTCCGACACCACCGTGGTGACCGTGCTCAGCGTGGTCATGGCACTCACGCTCGCGGCCACCACCCTGTCGGGGGCACCGGGCACCATCCTGTGGCTGTGCGTGTTCGCCGCCGCGGCGGGCCTCGCGTACCCGGTGCAACGCAACCTGATCAACGCGGCCATCCCGCCCACCCCTTACCGGGCGACCCTGCTGTCGGTGGAGTCCATCATCGACCGCGGCGTGTGCGCGCTGGTGGCGCTGGCCGTCGGTGCCTACCTGGCGGCCGACCGTCTCGACGCGCTCCTCGTGCACGCGGCGGCGGGCACCTGTCTGCTGCTGCTCGTGGTGGGCGTCGTCCTGGGACGGCTGCGCCGGGACGGCGCGCGGACGGCGACCGGTCGGCCCTGATGCGGCGGTCGGCCCTGATGCGGCGGTGAGCCCGTCATACGTCGGTGAGCCCTGGCCCGCCGCTCAGCCCTGGTACGCGGGGTCGGCCGCGCGCGGCGGCCAGACCCCGGTGTCGAGGATGCCGAGGGTGTAGGCGCGCGCCACCAGAGCCGGGCGCGAGTCCGCGTCGAGTGCGACGCGCAGTCGGCGCAGGTGGTAGTCCAGGGCCTGGCGCGACAGCCCCAGGTCGGTGGCGATGGCTCCGTTGGACCGGCCGCCCGCCATGAGGGAGAGGACCCGCAGCTGCACCGGGCTGATTGGGACGGTGGCGCCGAACTCGACGCTGCGCGAGGTCAGTACGGCCGAGACCCGGTAGGGAGCCCCGCGGCGCCTGATCACCGCGAGATCCGCGCGGAGCACCTTGCACTCGCCGGAGGCCGTGCCGCAGACCACGGAACACGTGCGCCGGGAGGCCTTGCCGCTGACCAGCTCCGCCCACGCGTGCCGCACCGCCCGGGGGTCCCCGCGCACGTGCCCGAGGGCGCGGCTGCCCTCCAGGGAGGCGCGGTCACCCCCCAGCAGTTCCGCGACGCCGCCGCTGACCCGCTGTACGCGCCCCCGCAGGTCCAGGGTCACGATCGCCAGGCCCGAACGCTCCCACAGGGCATGGAGTTCCTCGGCGGCCGCGGCCTTGTCCTCCAGAGCCCGGGCCTGCTCGGTGACGTCCGCGTAGATGCCGCCCACGCGGGGCCCCCGGCCGAGGTCCAGGACGAAGCGGTGCCCGGTCACCTGCCGGGGCGTTCCGTCAGGGTGCCGGAAGACGAGGGTGTGCCGGACGGGACGGCGTGACGACAGCACGTCGCGGTCCAGTGCCCGGAACATGGCGGCGTCGTCGGGGGCGTCGATCTCCTCGACCGTCCGGCCGACCACGGCGTGCGGCTCCATCCCGTAGAGGTGGGCGTAGGCGGCGTTCACCCACAGATACCGGCCGTGTCCGTCGCGGATGAAGGCGGGCGCGGGGGCGTACGAGGCGAGGGCCTCGAACCACCGCGCGGTTTCCGGGGCGTCCTGGCTCCCGCTCCCGCTCCCGCCCACGCCCCGCGGAGACTCGCGGTCCGTGTCCCGGTCCGTGCCCCCGCCCCCGCCCCCGTCCCCCTCGCGGTCCCCGCCGACCGCCGACCGTATCTGCCCGGGTTCGTTCTTCGTGTACATGCCTGTTTCTGTCTCTCGGAATGCCGCTCACGCTGCGGGCGGGAGGTCAACTTAGCCGGTTTTGAACGAAGTTGCGTGCACGGGCAACGGAATGTCTGGTACTGGCCCCTCGCCGTCCCGCGCTACCTGTGCAGCAGGGCGCAGACGAAGTCCTCCTGGACCTCCCGGACCTGTGCGAGCAGATCGGGGTTGCTGTTGAGGGCTGTCTGCGTGGTGATCGAGAAGGTCAGCGAACGCCGTCCGTCGGCGGTGGCCGCCACCAGCTGCGTGTAGCCGGGTGTGTTGCCGGTGTGGCCGTACACCGCTCCGCAGCGCGTGGTGTAGCGGTAGATCGCCAGGCCCGCGTCGGTGCGGCCCGGGCCGGGGGGCTGGGACAAGGCGCCGGGGATGAAGGTGAATTGCTCTCGTCGGGTGCGGTCGGAGATCAGCGTGCCGCCCGCGTAGCCCCGGATGAACGCGGTCAGGTCCTTCGGCGTCGAGACGATGCCCCCGGCCGCCCAGGCCCCGGAGGCGCCCACGGCCTCGCTGACGTCGACGGGCCCGGCCTGCGGATCGATCTGGTAGCCGTGCAGGAAGGGCGCGGGCAGCCGGTAGCCCTGGGGCAGGCTCGTGGCATCCATGCCCAACGGCTCGTAGACGAGCTCGCGCAGCAACTCCTCATAGCGGCGTCCCGTGGCGGCCTCGGCCATGAGGGCGACGGCGATGTTGTCGGAATTGGAGTACTGGTAGTGGCTGCCCGGCCGGAACGCGAGGTCCTCGTCGGCGACGAAGTCCAGCAGGTGCCGGGAGTCGAAGCGGTGGCGGGGGTCCGCTGAGATGATGTCCGCGAACCCCTGGGACGCCGAGTAGTCGGGCAATCCGCTGGTGTGGTTGAGGAGTTGGCGCAGGGTCACCCGGTGCCAGGCGGTGGGCTGACCCGGCAGGACCTCACCGATGGTGTCGTCCAGGTGCAGGCGGCCGCGGTCGACGAGCGTCAGCGCCACCGCTCCGCTGAAGGCCTTGGCGACACTGGCGATCCGCATGTGGTCGGTCGTCCGCGGCGGCCGACCGCTCTCCACATCGGCCACCCCCGCCCGGTAGGTCTGCGTACGGTCCCCGTCGCGCAGGACGGCGATGACCCCGGGGGGCCCGTCGGGCCTCGCCACCAGCTCCCGCAGCTCCTGCTGGAGGGAGGCCCCGGGCGGCGGATTCCGGTCCGCTCCGGCCTGCGCCGGCTGCACGGTGGCGGCGAGCACCACGCCGCACACGGCGGTGGCGGCGGCCAGGCGGATCCGGCCGGTGTGGCCGTACGGGCGTCGGGACACGGGGGTACCTCCCGGGGAAGACGGAGCGCGGTGGCCCACGATGGCAGCAGCCGTACGGGCGCCGCCGCCGACGCGGCCGCACCCCGGCGAGCAGTGGCCCATCCGGCCCTGGCGGGCCCGCGGGGGCGGGAACGCGCCGACGCGCGGAGAATGGAGCCATGCCGATGCAGGGCAGAGGAAGACCGCGCTCGCGCGGCCGGATCCCGGCCGTGGCCACTGTCTCCGCCGCCGTTGCCGCCACGTGCCTGCTGTCGGGGTACCCGGGCTCCGGCACGAGGACGCCCTTCGCGTCGGCGTCCATCGCGTCGGCGTTCGTTCCGGTCCCCGCCGCCTCGCCCGACGGTTCCTGTCAGCCCTCCCTGCCGGACAGCTTCTGGCGTGCCCCCGTGGACGCGCTTCCCGTACACCCGCGCTCCGCGCAGTACGTCTCCTCGATCGGCTCCACGGCGCCCCTGCACCCGGACTTCGGGTCGGGGCTCGCCGACGGCCGGCCCTTCGGCATTCCCGTCACCGTCCTGGACACGACGGTGCCTGAATCTAAGGTCACGCTGGACTACGCCGAGGAAAGCGATGCGTCCGGGTACCGGATCCCGCAGAACGCCAGGATCGAGAACGGTCCGGCGAGCGACGGGGACCGGCACGTCATCGTCTGGGACCGCGCCCTGTGCAGGTCCTACGAGCTCTGGGACGCACACCCCCAGGGCGGCAACGCCTGGCACGCCGGCTCGGGCGCGGTCTTCGACCTGCGGAGTCACGCCTTGCGGCCCGCCGGGCGGACCTCGGCCGATGCCGCCGGGCTCGCCGTCCTGCCCGGTCTGGTGCGCTTCGACGAGGTGGCGAGCGGCTCGGTCGACCACGCGATCCGCATCACCGTGCCGCGCACGGACCGGAGCTACGTCTGGCCCGCACGGCACCAGGCGGGATCGGCGGCGGACGCGTCGCTGCCCCCCATGGGGCTGCGGCTGCGGCTCAAGAGCGCGGTGGACACCTCGCGGCTGGCCCCGCAGGCCAAGGCCGTGGCCGAGGCGCTCAAGACGTACGGCGCCATCGTCGCCGACAACGGCTCGGCCTGGTACATCTCGGGCGACGAGGACCCCCGCTGGGACAACGCCCAGCTCGACGGACTCAAGGACTTCAAGGGATCGGACCTCGAGGCCATCGACGCGTCGGGCCTCCAGCGGTCGCCGGACTCGGGCGCCGTCGCACCGCGCTAGCCGCCCTCGGGCCGAGTGGCCGGTGGACCGGTGAGTCGTCGGGTCGTCGAACCGGTGGCGTGAAAGCGATCACCGGTCCGCTCGCCTGACGAGTGATCACTATGCTGACGGCATGCTCGACATACCTCTTTCAGCGCTGGAAGTCGCGATGGTCCAGACGGACACCCGCGCCGTGGCCACCCTGCGGGACACCGCCGCCTTCGCACAGGGATTGGAGCGGCTGGGCTACGACCGGATCTGGTACGCCGAGCACCACCACTCGCCCGCGATCGGCGCGTTCCCGCCGGTGGTGCTGATCGCGCACTCCGCCGCCTCGACCTCCACCATCCGGCTGGGCTCGGGCGGGGTGCTCGCACCCCACCACGCCCCCCTCATGCTGGCGGAGCAGTTCGGCACGCTGGCCGCGCTGCACGAGGACCGCATCGACCTCGGCGTCGGCCGCGGCCCCGGCACCTTCGACGAAGGCATCGCCCGGGCGCTCCGCCGCGGCGCCGGGCCGACGACCGATGCCGCGTACGAGAGCGACGTGGCCGCGATCCTGTCCTTCCTGGTGGACGAGGTCGCCCTCGGCCCGCTGCCGGAGCCGTGGCTGCTGGCCTCCAGTACCGCGGGCGCCGCGCTCGCCGCGAAACTAGGACTGCCGGTCGCCGTCGCCCACCACATCCGCCCGGACAACACCGCCGCGGTCCTGGAGCGCTACCGGGCGGAGTTCACCCCGTCCCGCTGGTGCGAGCGGCCCCGGGTGCTGCTGTGCGTGGAGGCGGTGTGCGCCGACACGGACGAGGAGGCCGCGTGGCGGGTGCGGCCGATGGAGGTCGTCAAGGCCGGGCTCCTCAAGGGCGTGAGCGACAAGCCCTTCCCCACGCCGGCGGAGGCCGCCGCCCACTCCTTCACGGAGGAGGAGCGGCAGGCACTGGCCCACTTCCGGGCCCAGCAGGCCGTGGGGGCGCCGGAAACCGTCGTACGCCGGCTCGGTGAGCTGGTGCGCGGGACGGGAGCGGACGAACTGATGCTGACCACGCCGGTCTACGACCTCGGAGACCGCCTGCGCTCCTACGAGCTCATCAAGACGTACTCCGAGGCCACGACCGCACCGTAGGGCTGCGGTCCTCAGGAGGGCTTCGTCGCGGAGAAGGCGGTGACGGTCACCTTGTTGTCGCACTCCGCGAAGACCCCGTCGTCCATGGCGATCTGGTGCGAGCCGGCACCGGGCACGCCCAGGACGATCGTGGGGAAGCTGGCCGGGGTGGCGCCGGACACGCAGTAACCGTCGGCCTCGCCCTGCACGTTGACGAAGGTGAGCTTCGTCCAGGCGCGGGCGCCCGGGGCCAGCGACACCGCGGTGGCCGCACCGCTGTGGGTGGTGGCCAGCGGGAGGTTGTGGTCGGGGGAGCCGTTGCCGGCACCGGCGACCGTCGGGAAACCGGTGAGTGTGCAGGGGCTCTTCGAGGTGTTGGTCACCGGGACGATGGCCGCTCCCGTGCCGGTGCCCGGCGGCCGGACATCGGCCTGGTGGGCATCCGAGACCTTGATCTGGGCGGTGGTGCAGGCCTTGGCCCCGCCGCCCGCGCCGGGTCCGGCGGGGCTCGGCTTGGTGTGGTCGGCGCCGCCGGTGGGCGCCTTCGACGGAGCCGACGCGGCCGCCGACGGCGAGGAGGCCGACGACGGGGCGGACGGGGCGGACGGTGAGGACGACGGCTTGGCGACCGCGCCGGCGGCGCCGGCCGGCGTACAGCCCGTCATCAGGGCCGAGACGGCCACCGCCGCGGCCAGCGCCACCGAGGTCCGGCCGATGCCTGCTGAGTACTGCATGAGAGCTCCCCGAGGTTCACTGCCGGTCCGCACCGGCACGCGTGGTCGGACACGCCACAGAGGCCCACCCGGGTTCTCCACGGCAGGGGCTTGTGGCCGTTCCGTGACGCGACCCCAACAAAACCACGATCACCACGACCGGAACCCGGACACGCCCAATCCCTCCCGGGAGAACACCCGGCGGTCCACGGCCCGGATGCGCCGTTCGTGCACGCGAGCGGGTGTGGGGGGCGCGACCGGTCAGGTGCGGGACGGCTGATGCCCGTCGCCCGAGGCGGTGTCGTCGCGCAGCACGCCGTAGCGCACGACATCCCGCCACTTCCCGTCGCGGAACACGGTGCTGCGCAGCACGCCCTCGGCGGTGAAGCCGGACTTCTCCAGCGCGCGCTGTTCGGCGATGTTCTCCGTCTCGGTGTCCGCCTCGAGCCGGACCACCGGAGTGTGGGCGAACAGGTACCGCACCAGCGACCGTTGGGCCCGCGTGCCGACCCCGCGCCCCCGGCCCTCCGGCAGCAGCTGCGCTCCGATGTTCCAGTAGTACGAGCTCCGTGAGGTCACGACCTTCCGCCAGGCCACGAAGCCGAGCGGGTCGGCGCCGGAGACCACGGTCAACCGGCCGCCGTCGTCACCGAGCATGCCGTCCTGCGCCCAGCTCCGCCGCCAGCGCCCCGGATCCGACCACCCCAGCCACTGGAAGGGTCCGGTCGCCACCGGATCCGTCAGGAACCGCTCGAGCAGCGGGAGATCGGCCTCGACCACTGGACGCAATATCACGGGATCTTCGCTCATCTCGCTCACTTTAGGCCTGCCGGTGCGCCTCCCCGCGCGCGCCCCTCGGGCCGTGCGGCGCGCCCATAGCGCACTCGCGTCGTGAACACCACTTCCGAACACTTCTGATCCGGCCGGAATGAGACGGAATGACAGTTCGAATTCCTCGGCCCCGCGCGGGCCGATACCCCGTCGACCTCCCGCTACGGCGCCCCTCACCGCGGGCGGACCCCGGTCCGCGCCGGAATATGGCGCCGTCAATGGCGCGTAAGAGATCCTCCGGTCCGATGAACTCCGGCGAAACCCCGCATGAGGGCGGTCAGGCGTAGTTAGGCTCCCGCCCACCGGTCAGAAGATCTCTTCTTTCGATGGTTCGAGGACGCCGATGGAGCAAAAAGATATTCCCCCCGAAGCCGCCCGCCCGGAGGTGCGTACGAGCCGGATGCTGGCGGCCGTCGCGGCCCTCGCGGCCGCCTGCCTGGTCGGGGCGCTCGCTTCCTCCTCGGAACCGGTCCGCACCGCCTGGATCGCCGCGGGCGCCGCCTGCACCGCCGCGGCCCTCGTCGAAGCACTGCGACGCGGCCGTGCGCTCACCGCCCGGCGCGCCGAACTCGCGTCCCTGCGGCACACCCTGGCCCGGCAGGAGACCGAGGCCGTGCGGCTGTCCCAGGTGGTGCTGACCGAGGCCATCGAGCGGCTGCGCAAGGGCGAGCTGCCCGAGGACGTGCTGACCTCCCTGGGCGGCCGTGGCGGACAGGGCACCCGGTGGGGCGACGACAGAGCCCTGACGCCGACCTTCAGAGGCGCCCTCCAAGCGGTGCTGGCCCACGTCATCGACGCGGTCGACAACGAGGAGAGCCTGCGCGACTCGGCCCAGCGCGCCTTCGTCAACATCGCCCGCCGCGTGCAGGCGATCGTCCACCAGCAGGCGCACGAGATGCGGGAGATGGAGGACCGGCACGGCCGCAACCCCGATGTCTTCGGCGACCTCCTGCGCCTCGACCACGGCACCGCCCTGATCGGGCGGCTCGCCGACTCCATCTCGGTCCTCGGCGGGGCGCGCCCCGGCCGCCAGTGGAGCCGGGCCGTCACCCTGTACAGCGTGCTGCGCGGCGCGATGTCGAGGATCATCGACTACCAGCGCGTGGAGCTCCACTCGGTCTCCGAGGTCGCCGTCGTCGGCCCGATCGTGGAACCGCTGATCCACATCCTCGCGGAACTGCTGGACAACGCCACCCGCTACTCGCCGCCGCACACCCGGGTCCACCTGACGGCCGCCGAGGTGCAGTCGGGCATCGCCGTGGAGATCGAGGACGGCGGCCTCAGCATGAGCGAAGAGGCCCGCAGGCGCGCCGAGAAGATGCTCGCGCAGGCTCAGTCCGGCATCGACCTCAACGACCTCGGTGAGACACCGCGGCTCGGCCTCGCGGTCGTCGGCCGGCTGGCGCAGGCGTACGGGTTCCAGGTCTCCCTGCGCTCCTCCGCGTACGGCGGCGTCCGCGCCGTGGTCATCGTGCCGCAGCACCTGATCACCATGGCGTCCGCGGCGACCGGACTCGCCCACGGCATCGGCTCCTCCTCGGGGCCCCGGGCCGTGACCCCCGCGTCGCGCGAGCGGCAGGGAGACCGGCCGTCGATCACCGGGCCCATGCCCCGGCCCGCCCCGGCACCCGGGCCGGCGCGCGTCACCGGCGGCCCGGCCGCCGAACGCACCGCGGGCGGCCTGCCGCAGCGGCGCCGCAAGGACCGTGCCACCACCTCCGACGCCCGGCCGGCCATGCAGCCGCAGTCGGCCCAGGACCCCGGCCCCGGCATGTGGCTGGAGGCGTTCCACACCGGACTGTCCGGCGGGTCCGGCCACGACGCCGACGACACCCAGGGCGCGTCGGGTTCAGCGACCAAAGGGGCGTAACAGATGATTACTCAGCGAAGCAGCATGGACTGGATGCTCAAGGACCTGGCCGCCGGAGTGCCGCAGACGCGGCACGTGATCGTGCTGTCGGCGGACGGGCTCTGCGTGGCGCAGTACGGGGCCGAGACCGACACCGCCGACCGGCTGGCGGCGGCCTGCGCGGGCCTGCAGAGCCTCGCCGGAGCGGTCGCCTCCGAACTGCCGCGCTCCGAGGGCAGGATGCGCCTCGTCGTGATCGAGATGGACGGCGGGTTCTTCTACCTGATGGCGGCCGGTGACGGCTCCTACCTCGCCGTCCTCGCCGACGAAGGGGTCGACGCGGGCCTGATGGGCGCACAGATGCGCGCCCTGGTGTCCCGGATGGGGGACCACCTGAGCAGCCCACCGCGACATGACGGGCTACCCGCGTGAGTGAACCGCCCGCAACCTGGGAGACCGGCAGTCCCGAACGGCTCTACGTCATCACCGGCGGGCGCAGCGGACCCTCCACCGCGGTCCACCTCGATCTCGTGACCCTGGTCGTGGCCAAGGTGGCCGCCCGGCCCGAGATGCAGCCCGAACAAGCGGCGATCCTGCGGATGTGCCAGTCACCGCTGTCGGTCGCGGAGATCGCCGCGTACGCCGGTCTGCCCGTGAGCGCCATCACCGTACTGGTCGGAGACCTGATGGCCGCCCGGCGCGTGCAGGTCCGCCCGCCCGTTCCCGCCGCACAGCTACCCGACCTTGCTCTGATCGAGGCAGTGATCGATGGACTTCAGAAACTCTGACGCGCCCGCCGGGCCGCGCGACGCGGACATACTGCCGCAGACGGCCGCGGCCGCCGTCAAGGTCGTCATCGTCGGCGGCTTCGGCGTGGGCAAGACCACGATGGTCGGCGCGGTCAGCGAGATCAAACCGCTGACCACGGAGGAGACGATGACCCGCGCCGGCATCGGCGTGGACGACACCCGGGGCGTGGCGCGCAAGACCACCACGACCGTGGCCATGGACTTCGGCCGCATCAGCGTCAACGACGAGCTCGTCCTGTACCTCTTCGGAACGCCCGGGCAGGAGCGCTTCTGGTTCCTCTGGCGCGGGCTCTTCGAGGGCGCGCTCGGCGCGGTCGTCCTCCTCGACACCCGTCGGCTGGAGATCAGTTTCGACGTCATCGGGCGGCTCGAGGAGCGGGGCGTCCCCTTCGTCGTGGCCGTCAACTCCTTCCCCGGCGCGCCCGACCACCCGCTGGAGGAGCTGCGCCAGGCCCTCGACCTGCCCCCCGCCGTCCCGATCGTCGTGTGCGACGCCCGACGACGGGACTCCTCCCGCGATGTCCTGCTGACCCTCATGCGCTACCTGTACACCCAGGCAGCGACCCAGGAGGCAATGTGAGCACCCACCCCGCCCCTCCGCCCGAGTGCCCCGCCCACGCGGCGGGAGCCGGGGGCGGCCTGTACCGCCTCCACGGCCCGGAGGCGCAATCCGACCCCCTGGGGCTGTACGAGAAGCTACGGGCCGAGCACGGACCGGTGGCCCCCGTGCTGGTCAGCGGCGACCTGCGGGCCTGGCTGGTCCTCGGCCACCGGGAGAACCTGGAGGTGGCGCGCACCCCTTCCCGGTTCGCCCGCGACCCCCGGGGCTGGCGCGACATGAAGGAGGGTCTGGTGCCGCCGGACACACCGCTGGGCCCCATGGTCACCTGGGTTCCGGTGTGCAACTTTACCGACGGGCCCGTCCACGAGCGGCTGCGCGGAGCCGTGGTGGAGTCCCTGGAGCGCTTCGACAAGCGTGGCATCCGCCGCTACGTGACCCGGTTCGCCAATCAGCTCGTCGACCAGATCGCGGGCGACGGGTACGCCGATCTGGTGGCCTCGTTCTCCGACCAGCTTCCCATGCTCGTCATGACGCAGCTGGTCGGAGCACCTGACGAACACGGCCCCATGCTGGTCAACGCGGCCCGCGACATGCTCCAGGGGACCGAGACGGCCCTCCAGAGCGACCGGTACGTCACCACCACGCTGGAACAGCTGGTCGCGGCGCGCAAGGTCCAGCCGGCCCGGGACCTCGCCTCCTGGCTGATGGAGCACCCGGCGAACCTGACCGACACCGAGGTGCTGATGCACCTGCGCGTCGTGCTGATCGCGGCGTACGAGACCACCGCCAACCTGATCGCCAACACCCTGCGGACCGTGCTGACCGACCCGCGCTTTCGCGCGAGCCTGTCCGGGGGCCACATGACCCTGCCCGACGCGCTGGAGCAGGTCCTGTGGGACGACCCGCCCATCAACACGATCATCGGGCGGTGGGCCACCGGAGACACCGTGCTCGGCGACCAGCAGGTGAAGGCCGGCGACATGCTCCTGCTCGGCCTGGCCGCGGGCAACGTCGACCCGCAGATCAGGCCCGATCCCCGGACCTCCGTTCACGGAAACCGCTCCCACCTGGCGTTCAGCAGCGGGCCGCACGAGTGCCCCGGCCAGGACATCGGCCGCGCCATCGCGGACACCGGCATCGAGGTCCTGATGGACCGGCTGCCCGACCTCCAATTGGCCGTCGACCCGAGCGAACTGCGGTGGCGGGGCACGCTCATGTCGCGTCATCTGCTGTCGCTGCCGGTGCAGTTCGCCCCGCGCCCGGCGCCCGAGGCGCCGTCCCCGAGCGAGGCGCGGAACCCGGCCACGGCCCAAGCCCGGGCCGGGCACGCGGCACACCCGCCGCGGCAGGTGCTGATCCCGCCGCAGCCGACGCGGGCGCCCCGGGCCGCCCTCCACCGGCGCGGCGTCAGCTGGTGGCGCCGGCTGTTCGGCCGCCGCGCCTGAGAGTGGACGGTGCGCCTCGGGCCCCGGCCGTACCGCCGGGGCCCGGGGTGGCGCTCGTCATCAGTCGCGCAGCTGCCGCCACCAGGACGCGAGAGCGGGCAGGTCCTCCGGCGGCCCGGTCCGGGTGTCGCTGGGTGCGTCCGCGAACCGGATGTCGAACCGGGCCTCGGTGAGCGGGAGTTCGTACCGGTTGCGCGGGCTCGCGTACCGGGGAGCCCGGCTCTGCCACGCGATGCAGCCCGCCACGTAGTGACCCAACGCCGTCAGATGACGGCGCAGTTCCTCGTCCGCGTCCCTCGCCAGCCGCCGCCGCAGCGCGATGAAGAGGACCATCACCCGGTCGCGCAGCGCCACCGCGAGCGGTACGGCCTCGGCGGGGGAGCAACTCTCTTGATGGGCCAGGACATTGACGAGATTGATCTCGCTCGGCTCCAGGTGGTCGTCCTTGTCGTAGGAGAAGAGGTCGTTGTCCGCGCTGACGACGAAACCCGCCGCGTCCGTCAGCGCCGTCAGGGCTGGCGAGCAGAGCACCTCCGCGGGCAGCCGGTCCCCGCGGGCGACGTCGGACCAGGTCAGCGAGAAGCGCGTACCGTTCGCCAGCGGCCCCATCGCGACGAAGTCGTTCAGCGTCGGCATGGCTCCCGCCTCGGCCCGCGCGGCCCGCCAGGCCGCCCCCAGCAGCCAGTCGCGCGTCCCCTCGGTGAACCTGCGCAGCTCGAAGGGGCTGAGCACGGCATGGGTACGCCGCACCAGGTCCGCCAGGGCGCGGGTCATGGGGCCCTCGGGCAGCAGGGAGGCCCCGGGGTCCTCGATGGTCCGCAGGAGCCGTACGCCGTGCTCGACGACCGCGCCCGTCCCCACCTCGTCGGAGCCCGAATCCTGCCAGTCGTCCACGGCGTTGGCCCAGTAGTTCCACTCGGTGAACAGCAGGAGGGCCTCGACGTCGCCCGTGGGGATGATGCGGCAGGAGAAGTCGGCGCTGTGCGTGGCGAGACCCCATGCGCGCTCCACCGGATCGGGGTACAGGCCGAAGGAGTCCAGCCACTCGACCGCCCGCGCCTCCACTCGCTTCGCCCCGGGATGGACGAGGTCGCGCTCCAAGGGGCAGTAGAAGGCGGGCAGGCGCGTACCGAGCCGGGACCCGCGGACGGCCGGCGGGGAGGGGCGCGGGGCCGCCGGGGTGGGGTGCGGACGCGCGGTCATCGGCCGCCCCGGGTCCGGAAGCGCAGCAACCGCGTCTCCACCGCGTGGTCACGCCAGAGCCGGAAGAGCTTGCTGTGCGTGATCGTCGACTGCTCCAGCCGTTCGCCGCTCCACGCGCCCGGCTCGCCGCCGGAACCCGCCCGCAGCCGGTCGAGTTCGGCGGTGTTCCAGGCCATGGACTGCACCCAGAACTCCGACACCGAGTCGGTCACGTCCTCGTCCTGCACCAGCTCGAAGCCGGCCGACTCGGCCGCGGCCAGGTAGTCGTCCCGGGTCGCCAGCCGCGTTCTGTAGTAGCCGTCTATGAAGTCGGACCATTCGGTGCGGCACAGGAAGTGCTCCTGGATCCCGAACCACCCGCCGGGCTCCAGGGCCCTGCCGACGACCTCGAAGAGGCGGGCCCGGTCCGTGTAGCCGCTGCTCTCGTTGGCGTAAGCGGCGTCGTAGGCGCGGAACTCGTCCAGGTCGTGCACATCCGCCAGGAGCGGCTCCACCAGGTCCCCGACCCCGGCTTGCCGGGCGAAGTGCCGGACGACGGGGACGTGTTCCTCCGCGACGGTGAGTCCGGTGACCGATGAACCGTGCTCCTGCGCCCAGTAGAGCGACGTACCGCCCAGGCCGCAGCCGATGTCCAGGACCCGGCGGGGCGGCGCCTCGTACGCGCCCCACGAGAGGGCCGCGTGGCCGACTATCCGCTCCTGTGCCTCGCGGAGTTGCCGTTTGAGCGCGCTCTGGGACACGGTGGTCGGAGCGGGTGGTCCGCCGGGGTACAGGCCCACGTGGAAGTGCACGCGCGGGCCCGGACCGTACTTCTGGAGGATCTCCTGTGTCTTGCGGCTGTAGTAGAGCCGCACGGGATCGTCCGCGGGTAAGCCCTGCTCGCCGCCTAAGGACGACACGAGGGGTGTGACGCGCATGGGATGTCCGCCCTTCAGGGGGTAGGGCTGGTCTCCGGGACGCGCTGGCGCCGCTCTCATCGCGTCCGGACCGGCACAATGTTGAAGCACGGATCATCGTGGCACCTGGTGAGCCCCACGTCAGCCCACCGGGCACGACGGAGCGGATCGGATGTGCTCCGGCGGACTCGCGGGCGCGCGGGCGTGCACGACCACCACCCCGGCGATTTCGCGCCCCCCGCTCCCGTCCCACCGCAGGTGGGAGCGTACGTCGCGCTCCGAACGCGGCCCTCCGACGCCCCGGCGCGCCGCGCCACGCACCGGCGCGGCGGCGCGCGGGAGGGGGTGGGCGCGAGGTGCGGTGCGCCCCTGCGGGTGTCAGTACGGGACGGTCCGGGCGGTGCTGATGGCACCGCCCGGGTGCGCGGGTGCGCTGCGCGGGGGTCAGGAGCGGTCGAGGCCCCAGGTCTGGAGCACGTACGGCCTGCCCTTCTCCTCGCCCTTGATCAACGGCACGTCGAGGAGCCGGAATCCGGCGCTGGTGGCCACGGCGACGCTGGCGGCGTTCTCGGCCTCCAGCTCCAGGATCACCTGGTCCACGCCCAGGTGATCGAAGGCGTACGCGGCCATGACCCGCACCGCGCGGACGGCCAGCCCCCGGCCCCGGTGGGCGGGGCCGATCGCGTAGCCGAGCTCCGTGCCCTCGGGTGCCCGCTTCAGCATCACCTCGCCGAGCGGTGCGCCGCCGTCGACGGTGATGGCGAGCTGGAGGGCCGTGCCCTCCGCGTGGAGCTGCCGGGCCCGGTCCAGCCGGGTGCGGGCGGCCTCGTCGTCGAAGGGGGAGACGATCGGCGTCCAGTACGCGATGTCCGGGTGGTCGAACAGCGCGGGCATCGCGGCCAGGTCCGCCTCCGTCCACGCGCGCAGGACCAGGCCCTCCGCCGTCAGCTCGACCCGCTCGGGAAAGGACGGTGTGGCGCTGCTCATGCGGGGGGACCTCCGTGGCCGGTGCGGGAGGAGGCAGGATATCCGGGGCCGTGGGTCAGGTCATCGGATTATCGGACGGTGGCGCCCGGGGCCGGCCCAGGGGGCCCCGGCGGTCGGCGCACGCCGGTGGTCCGGACAGGAGGACCCTGTCCGGACCACCGCGGTGGCGACCAACCGCCACCGGTGATGTGCCGCGGGAGTGTTCAGCTCGCGCTCACCAGGACGCGGACCATGCCGAGCCCGGAGGGCAGGTCGGTCAGTGCCTTGCCCACGATGGCGCCGAAGGCGCGCTCGCGGTCGGTGACCCGGCACGCGTGGCCGGTCGTGGCGGAAGTGGTGAGCAGGTCCCCGCAGTGGATGGGGGCCTCCGAGGCGTCGGCCCGTACCCACAGCTTGCCCATGAGGGCGATGGGGGCTCCGCCCTCGTGGTCGTCGAGCACCATGGCCGGCTGGACTCCGCCGGCTCCGGAGACGATCCCCGCGACCCGCGCGTCGTAGGCCCGGGAACAGGGCCGGATCCGGCCCCCGTCGTCGAGTACGACGACCATGCCCGCGCTGACCTCCGGGTCGGCGACGGTGAGGGCTTCCGCGTAGTCCGCTCCCGGATGGGTGATGCGGCCGGTCACGTGCACATTGCCCTCGAAGTACCCGGCCATGCCTTGCGAGAGGTTGATGCCGACCACGGCGCCGTGGTCGTACGAGTGGGAGACGCCGCGGACGCCTTCGAACGTCTTGCTCTCGCCGTAGACTCCCGCGCCGCTGCCCGGCTCGGGGTTGTCGTTGATGCCGACCACCCCCGCCGCTCCCAGCGAGTGGCTCACGCCGTGGCAGCCTTCACCCGCGCTGCTCTCGAACCAGCCGGCGTCCCCTCGCCCGTTGGTCTTGTCGTTGACGCCCACGACCGCGCCGTGTTCGGAGTGGCTGATCCCGCGGACGCCCTCGCCCTGGAAGCTTTCGCCCGTCAGGGCCTGACCCGTTCCGCGGTTGCTCACGGAGAGCGACGGTTCGCCGCCCGTGGTTTCGCCCCGCGAGGACTCGTTGAAGTTGATCTTCGTCATCTCGGCTCCTCGGTAAGGAGTGGCCCCGGCGATGCGCTGCCCGGCGGTGTACGGCCCGGCCGTCCCGCGTAGCGGCGCCTTGTCCGGGGGGATCCCTGTACGACTCTTTGCGGATCCGGATTCCATGGTGGGCCGGGCCGCGGGCGCCGCGACCCCCTGAAACGGGGGATGTACGGGCCGCGGGATCAGTGCGTCAGCGCGGCGATGAGCTCGTCGCGGCCGGCTGCCCCCGTCTTGCGGAAGAGGGCCTTGAGGTGGTCGTTGACCGTGTACGGCGAGAGCTCCAGGTGCCGGGCGATCTGTTTGACGGCCGCGCCGGTGCGGAGCGCGTCCAGGGTGTCGCGTTCGCGGGGCGTGATGCCGTACCAGGCGCAGAACGAGGGCAGGACGAGGTCCGCGACGGCGCCCTGGAGGACGAGGGCGACATCGCCCGCGCCGTCCGGGTCGAGGGCCTCGCCCTGGAAGGTCATCCAGCGGCCGCAGACGGCCGGAGGCGCGCACACCAGCGGCGCCCACGCGTCGGGGTCCCGGGCGTGGGCCCGGGCGGCGAGGGCGAGGGCGACGAGGAACGGCTCGGGAAGCCAGCCGGGGACGGTCCGCCCTCCCCGCAGGTGGTTCAGCCACGCCGTGGCCTGGGGGCTGATCGCCTTGATCCGGTGGTCGCCGCCGACCGTGACCACTCCGGTGGGCAGCGGGGGAGCGGCGGTGGCGGCGGCGAGCGGACCGGTGGTCGCGTAGCGCCGCAGGGCGGCCACCAGCGCGGGCCGGAGGCGCGCCGCCCGCTGGACGTCGTCCTGGCTGAACGGGCAGGCGCCCGTGCAGCGCAGCAGCGCGAGGGAGCCCCACACGCCGTGGACGTCCTCGATGAGCAGCCGGAGTTCGGAGCCCGCCCCGTGCTCCGCGAGGATCTGCCCTATCCGCGGGTCGGGCGGGCCCTGACCGGCCGGCCCCACCACGGCGGCCGGGGTCCGCAGCCCGGCGAGCGCGGCCGGCCGGCAGGGGTCGCCCTCCAGATAGCGGTGCATGACCAGAGCCGTGACCAGCGCGGGTTCGTACTGGTGCCAGAAACTGAAGCTGCCGAGGCCGAGCCCCGTCGCCGGATCGGTGGCCACCATGCTGAGCGCGTCGTGCGCGATGATGGGGCTGAGCACCCGGGACATCCCGGCCCCCACCCCCTCGGGCCCAGCCTTCTGACGTGCGGCGGCGTACAGATCACGCGCCACTCGTCCGGGGTCGAAGAATGTGAGGGCCACTGCCTCCCACTATCGCAGCGGCAGCCTTCCCGCACCTGTCGGCCAGGCCGCGCTGTCGGGGCAGTCAGCCTTGGTCCAGGTCGCGACGAGGTCGCGGCAGACGACGGAGAGCGTGCCGTTCCAGAACGCGATCTCGTGGCTGCAGCCGCTCCGGTGGGGCAGGACCTCGTCGAGGATCACGGTCCCGAGGTCTGCCCGGTCCTCGGGCTCGGCGTCGGTATGGAAGCGGGAGACCCCGGTGTAGCGGATGACCAGGTCTTCGTCGTGCTTCCAGCAGTTGTGCCGGAACCGGAGCTCTGCCTGCTGGTCACCGGCTTCGCCGCCCCGGATCTGCTGGAGTTCCAGATCCTTCACGCACCGCTTGCCGGAGAAGTCGTAGTGGTCCGGGTCAGTGGCGAAGTCCCGGGCCCCGGGCGGAAGGGCGTCAGCCAGCGAGGGCAGACGCTCCAGGTATCGAGCAGGGCACAGGACGCCTGACAGGTCGCCGACCCGGGCATTCAGATTGATGTACTCCATCGTCCTTCGTCCCGCTCGCGGCTGTGCTGACCAACGAATCGTCGCACGACCTGCGGGACGAAGGCCCCGGCGTACCGGCCCGGCGGCTCCCGTCGTATCAGACGTAGTACATCGGGCAGTTGCGGCGTATCGCGTGCTGGGCCGCGCGGAGGTATACGGCCACGTAGTAGGACGCGTCCAGGTCATCGGACCAGGCGCCCGGGTGGGAAGCGGCCGCGGCGGAGGCGGAGGGGCTGTCGAACCAGTTGCCGAGGTCGAGATTGTCGCAGTGCAGCGGGACGTGGTGCGGCAGGGCGATGCTGTCGGCCAGGAGCTGTGCCGCGTCACGCGCACGATGCGCACTGCGCACGGTGGTGATCTCGCTGTACGGGGCCGGCACCGGCAGCTTGACGGGCTCGTCGAAGTCGATCGGGAGGAGCAGGTCCCAGTCGAGAAGGGCGTCGCAGCACGCGTCGCCGTCCGGCTGGGCCCGGCAGAGACGCTCGAAGCTTTGGATCGGCCGGTTCATCTTCTCCTCGAACGACATACCGGAGTGCGGGGCGAAGGCGCCCGAAGGCGGTGGCGGGCAGGGGGCGAGGCCGCGCCGCTCCAGCTCCGGGGCGATGGCGAGGGCCGCGGGCCGGAGGACGTCGTCGGCCGCCCAGTCGTCGCCATGGACACTGCACAGGTAGATTCCCATGCCGCGAACCTACGGCCCGGCTCTGACAGTGCCTTCACCGATCACGGGTGCCCCGTGAGTCCCGTCAGCACGCCGGACCCCAGGTGGCCGCCTCCCGCGTCCCCGCCCGGTCGGATGGGCAGGAGCCGGCAGCGGGCGATGCGGCCTGGGCCTGGGCGGGCCGGGCGACGGGCGCCACGGCGTGTGCGGCCGTCACCAGGCCGACGACGGCGAAGGCGGGCAGGACACGGGGGTCACTCGCGGCGCTCCGCCCGGGTGAACCTCCTGCCCGCGTCGCGACGAGTACGGGCCCCCTGGCCGGTCTAACCTTCGAACCCCTCAGCCCCGTCGAACCGGAGGAGCGGCAGATGACCGATACGACGACTCTCGACCTCGGACCACAAGCACGCATCGTCGCGCGTCTCGCGGCGGGCGTCTCCGACGCCCGGCTCGCCGATCCGACGCCCTGCCCCCGGTACGCGGTCGGCGACTTGCTGGGTCATCTCTTCGGCCTCGCCGTCGCCTTCCGCGACGCCGCCCGCAAGGACCTGGGGACCACGACGGACAGCGCCCCCGGCGCGGCCGCGCCCTCCCTGCCCGCCCGCTGGCGCGAGGAACTGCCCCGTGTCCTCGGCGAACTGGGTGAAGCCTGGCAGGAGCCGACCGCCTGGACCGGCATGACCCGCGCGGGCGGCGTGGACCTGCCCGGCGACATCGCGGGTGTGGTGGCCGTGGACGAACTGGTGCTCCACGGCTGGGACCTGGCTCGCGCCACCGGCCAGGAGTACGCGCCCGATCAGGCCGCGCTGCGCGCCTCGCACACCTTCCTGCTGGCGGCCGCCGAGAGCGGGGACCGGGGCGACGGCATCTTCGGAGCCGTGGTGCCCGTACCGGACGACGCACCGCTGCTGGACCGGGCCGTCGGGCTGGCCGGCCGCGATCCCGGCTGGGCGCCGCCGACGACCCCGTGACGGGACCGGCGGCCCCGGCTCACCGCGTATCGGCCGCCACCGCTCACCGCGGGTCGGCCGGCCACGGCTCACCGCGGGTCGGCCGGCCACGGCTCACCGCGGGTCGGCGGCCGGAGCGGGGCCCCGGGCCGGCGCGTGCCCGGACAGGGGCGTGTGGGCCGGCAGGAGTTCCGTGACGACGAACGCGACCACCGCCGCCAGGATCACCACCGGGGTCATCGCGGCGCTCCCCAGCAGCATCGTCACGAGGACCACGCTGCTGACCGGCAGCCGCAACATGGTCGCGGTCGAGGCGGCCATGCCCGCGGCCATCGCGGGCATCAGGCCCAGGCCCGGCAGCGGTGCGACCAGTACGCCCGCGGCCGCGCCGAGGAACACCGCGGGGAAGACCGGGCCACCGCGCAGGCTGCCCAGGCACAGGGCGTAGGCCAGGCACTTGAACAGCACGACGGCCACCAGCGCGCCGGTGCCCCAGGCCTGCGGGTCGGAGGTCAGCTGGACCAGGGTGCCCTGGCCGGAGGAGGACACGTCCACCGGCGTGCGCCCGGTGAGCAGGGCGTACAGCGCCCCGCAGGCCCCGGCCGCCAGCGCGCACAGGGCGGTGCGCAGGACCGTACGGCGCGTGACGAAGACGGCGACCCGCCGGCCGAGCTCCGACACCAGGTACATGACGAGGCCCGTCACCAGGGCGAGCAGCAGCCCCCAGAGCACGTCGGGGGCGTCCAGCCGGGGGAACGACCCCGCCCCCTTCTTGATGCCCAGGGTGCCCGTGTCCAGCCCGGTCCAGCGCCCGAACCCGAGGAACACCAGGGAACCGATGCCGCTGGAGAGCAGCGCCGGCAGCATCACGGCGAACAGCTGGGGCCCGCCGACGCCCACCACCTCGATCAGCAGGACGGCGGCGATCAGGGGGCTGCCGAAGATGGCGGCGATGGCGGCGCCGGCGCCGGCCGCCCCCATGAGCACGGTGGCCTGCGGGGTCGAGGGGGCGCGTGTCAGGTTCCGCAGGAGCACGGCCAGTCCGCCGCCGAGGGCGATCAGGGGCGCCTCGGGGCCGAGCGTCGCGCCCAGGGGAAGGCTCGCGGCCGCCGCGAGCAGGACGCCGGGGAGCGTGCCGGGAGAGGAGCCGCCCAGGGTCATCCCGGCGGCCGGGATGTGACCGCCCGCGCCGGGCAGGTGCAGGGCGATGAGTCCCACCAGCACCCCGGAGAGCAGCAGCAACGGCAGCGGCCACCACCACGGAGGGGCGTCGAAGCCGAGCGAGCGCGGGAGCGAGCTCCACACGAGGTGTTCCAGTTCGTGCATCCCGGCCAGGAACCAGAACGCCGCGAGCGAGACGGGGATGCCCACGAGGGCGGCGAGCAGCAGGGTCTTCAGGTAGCCGGGGCTGCGCAGCATGACCCGCAGCAGTTCCGCCTCCCCCGGTTGGGTGACCGTCACAGGTCGCTCCTTCCCGGGCCGCCGTCGCCCGGCGTGCGCCGGGCGACCGCGATCCGTACAGCTCCGAAGAGGAGTTTGGCGACGAAACCCACCACGATCAGGTTGGCCACCATCTGCCCGGTGGTCAGCGCCCGGCAGGCCGTGGTGGTCGGCACGATGTCGCCGAAGCCGACGGTCGCGAAGACCGTCACCGTGAAGTAGAGGGCGTCCGTGCGGTTGAGGGGTTCCGAGAACGACTCGGGGGCGTTCTGCGAGACGAGGAAGTAGGCGGAGGCGAAGAGCAGCAGGAACAACGGCACCGCCGTGGCCAGGGCCTCCACGCCCTGCAGGCGCGGGTGCTCCGATCGGGTGATGGCGCGGAGCTGCCAGGTCACCAGGGAGCCGAAGAGCAGTAGCCCGCCGATCAGCGCGGCGAGGGTCTCCACGCCGATCCCTCGGTTCAGGGGAGCCGCGTAGTACAAGGCGGTGAGCAGGGCCGCCATGGCCACTGCCCGTGCCAGGTGGCTGACCAGGGGAAGCCGGCGCCACCACCCGCGGGGGTTCCCGCCGGAGCCGTCGACGACGTCCATGGCACCTCCTCACCCGTGCCCGTCGACCGTCCGGCACCGTCCTCCCTGCATTCCAGCACCGCCCGCAACGCCCCGCACCTTCGCCGCCCGGGGCCGGGTCGCCACCCCGGGCCGGGTCGCCGCCCGGCCCCGGGGCGCTCCCGTTCGCTCAGGGGCTCAGAAGCGCAGGGCCCACGAGTCGATGTATCCGGTGTGGTCGCTGCGCGTGTCGAAGACCCGCAGCCGCCAGACGCCGTTCGCGGTCTCCGTGGACGCGTCGATCGCGTAGACGACCGTGTAGTCGGTCTCTATCCAGGCCTCCCACTCGTCCTTGATCGGGTAGGCCGTGCCGTCCGGAGCGATCACGTCGATCCGCAGGTCGCCGACGTCCGGGTGTTTGATCGCGATCTCGACATCGAGGTCCGCCGGGGCCTTGCCGGTCACCCCGCTGACGGTCACCGGGGAATCGACGGTCGCCAGATCGGCCACCGGGAAATCGGTGGTGTTCGCGAACCGCTTGCCCGGTGCCCGCTGCGCCGAACCGCCCGTGTACACCAGCCGGTTGGGCGAGCCCGGGCCGGGGTCGATGACCGATCCCGTGCTGGCATAGCCGGTCAGGGCAGCTCCGACCTGGGCCGGGGTCGCCGTGCGGTGCGTGGCGAGATAGAGCGCCGCCGCGCCGGTGACGTGCGGGGTCGCCATCGAGGTGCCCGACATGCTCATGTACCAGTCGTCGGAGAAGTACGCGGCCGAGGAGATGTCGTCACCGGGCGCGAACAGGTCCACCAGCGGACCGTAGTTGGAGTACGAGGAGCGGTGGTCGTAGTCGCCGACCGCACCCACCGTCAGCGCCGTCTGGACGCGGGCGGGGGAGTGGCCCGAGGCGTCGATGCCCTGATTGCCGGCGGCCACCGCGTAGGTGAGTCCCGAGGCGATGGAATTGCGGACGGCGGCGTCCAGCACGTCGTCGGGGTCCCCGCCCAGGCTCATGTTGACCACCGCGGGCTTGACCGCGTTGCGGGTGACCCAGTCGATGCCCGCCACCACCTGCTCCGTGGTGCCCTGGCCGGTGTAGTCGAGCACCCGCACGGCGACGATCTTCGCCTGCTTGGCCACGCCGTGGGTGGAGCCCGCGATCGTGGCGGCCACGTGGGTGCCGTGGCCGTGGTCGTCCTGGGCGGTCATGTCGTCGTCGATGGCGTCGTAGCCGTAGGAGGCGCGGCCGCCGAAGTCCTCGTGCGTGATGCGGACGCCGGTGTCGATGACGTACGCGGTGACGCCCTGACCGGAGGAGTCCGGGTACGTGTACGCCTTGTCCAGGGGCAGGCGCCGCTGGTCGATCCGGGACAGGCCCCAGGAGGGCGGATCGGGCTGGGTGGCATCCAGCTTCAGCACCCGGTTCTGCACCACCCGGACGACGGCCGGGTCCGCGGCGAGCCGCCGGGCCTGCCGCTCCGTCAGCTGGGCGGAGTATCCGTTCAGCGCGGAGTCGTAGGTGCGGCGGATCGTCCCGCCCGCGCGTTCGACGACGCTCCGGCCTCCCGTGGTCAGGGACCGCGCGCGGGCGGGGTCGAGGATGACGAGGTAGCTGCCGGCGACGGCTCCGGGCGCGCCCGCGTACCCGACGGTGCCTTCCGGCGGACTCGCCGCCGAGGCACCGGTGTTGAGCCCGAGCGCGAGCGCGGCGGCCAGCGCGAGAACGGCGCCGCAGCGCCGCCGGACGTGCGATGAGTGCGGTCTCGTGGTCATGCTGCCAGGCTCGGCTGCCGGGGCGTTACGGCACAAGGGCGCCTGGGGTCGCCGGGGCCGCCGGGGGCCGAGGGGGAGGGGGCTTGCGGAAGCCTACGGCCGAGCGGTACGCGCCTCCTCGCGGCGGCGCAGCAGCTTGCCCGTGGCCGCGTCGGCCGGCAGGAAGGCCTCCAGGTGCAGTTCGGCGAGGGTGACGTCGACGGCCGTCGCGAAGGAGGTGAGCGTGGTCAGCAGGCGGAGTTCGCCGTCGGCGGTGCGCAGGCGCAACGGCACCGCGAACCCCAGGTGTTCGGGTCCGGGGGCGGACGCGGGCAGGTAGCCGCTCAACTCCTCTATCAGCTCGTCGAGTTCGGTATCCGGGTGCACCCGGGCCCGGGCCCGCAGGCTCTCGGTGATGTGCTGCCCCCAGGCCCCCAGATTTACCACGCGGGGTGCCATCCCCTCGGGGTGCAGCGCGATCCGCAGGACGTTCACCGGTGGTTCCAGGAGGTGCGCGGCCACGCCCTCGGTCAGTACCTCGAAGGCCCCGTTGGCCCGGACCAGTTGACCGCGCCGCCCGGCGACAACGGCGGGGTAGGGCAGGTGGCCCGTCAGGATGGACTCCAGGGCCGCCATGGCCGGGGCGACGGTGTCCGCGTCCGGCGCCGACTCGGGGTAGACGGGCGCGTAACCGGCGCTCAGCAGAAGCGCGTTGCGCTCGCGCAGCGGCAGGCCGAGGGATTCGGCGAGCCGGACCACCATGACCCGGCCGGGCGTGGACCGGCCGCTCTCGATGAAGCTCAGGTGGCGTTGCGTGGTCCCGGCCAGGCCGGCGAGCTCGAGCTGACTCAATCGGCTCAGCGACCGCCGACGGCGCAACTCGCGCCCGAACGGCGTGGATTGCGTGGACGGGCCGGACGGCGAGGACGGCGACGACTGCGCGGGTGCGGTGGTGGTGGCGGGTGCGGTGGTGGTGGCCATGGGGACTTTCTAGCCGCTCCGCGGCGGACCCCGCGATTCCCCGCCGGGAATTGCCGGGCCGCCGGGGGCCCCGCAGCATCGACGCAGTCACCCGACACCGTCACCCGACACCACCGCCCGAGATCCCCACCCCGACACCCACCACCAGCCCGGAGGCCGACATGCGTGCGTACCGATTGGAATCGTTCGGAGACATCGACGGGATCGTGCTCGGTGAGCACGGCGCCGCCGTGCCGGAGCCGGCCGGCCCCACCGGCATCGTGGTCGCGATGCGGGCCGCCTCGCTCAACCGGCGCGACCTGATGATCCTCGACGGCAGCTATCCGCTGCCCGCCGTCCCCGGAGTGGTGCCGCTCAGCGACGGGGCGGGCGAGGTGGTGGCCGTCGGGGACGCGGTGACCCGGTTCGCGGTCGGCGACCGGGTCTCCTGCGGGTACTTCCCGCGCTGGCGCAGCGGCCCGATCACCCCGGACGCCTTCGACCAGCCCGGCTGCACCCTGGACGGCATGCTCGCGGAGTACGCGGTCCTGGACGAGCAGTGGGCGGTCCGCGTCCCGGAGCACCTGACCTGGGAGGAGGCGGCCACGCTGCCCTGCGCGGCCGTGACGGCGTGGAGCGCGCTGACCGGCGGCGAGCCGCTGCTCCCGGGCCGGACGGTCCTGACCCTGGGCACCGGCCCGGTCGCCCTGTTCGCCGTGCAGTTCGCCGGGCTGCTGGGCTGCCGGGTCGTGGCCACCACCTCGGGCGGCGCCGAGAAGGCGGACCGGCTCAAGGCGCTCGGCGCCGACGCGGTCATCGACTACCGGAGCCACCCCGAGTGGAGCGTCCAGGTCCGGGATGCGACCGGCGGCTTGGGCGCCGACCTGGTGGTGGAGACGGGCGGCCCCAAGACCATCGAGCAGTCGATGCGCGCGAGCGCGCTGTACGGGCAGATCGTCCTGCTGATCACGGGCGACGGGGGCCGCTCCGGGATCTCGATCTCGAACGAGGCGTATGCGTCGAGCCTGGCCACGATCCGGCGCGAATTCGTCGGCAGCCGCGACCGCTTCGAGGAGATGAACCGCGCCATCACCACCCACGGGCTGCGCCCGGTGATCGGCCGCGTCCACTCCTTCGAGAACGCCCGCGCCGCCTACCGCGGCTACGCCACGGACGCTCCCTTCGGCAAGGTCGTCCTGCGCATGGACGGCTGAACCGGCGCGGAGCCGAACGGGCCGCGCCCGGGGCCCGGTTGCCCCGGGGCGCGGCCTGCGGTCACAGCATGACGTGTTTCGCCTGGGTGTAGTCCAGGAGGCCGGACAGGGAGAGGTCGCTGCCGTACCCGGAGTGCTTGACACCGCCGTGGGGCATCTCGGAGACCGTGGTGCCGTGGGTGTTCACCCAGACGATGCCGGTGCGCAGAGCCCGGGTCGCCCGCATCGCCCGGTCGTGGTGCGACGTCCAGACGCCGGCCGCGAGACCGAAGCGGACGTCGTTGGCCAGGCGAAGGGCCTCCGCCTCGTCGGCGAACGGCTGGACGGTGACGACGGGTCCGAAGCGCGCCCCGTCGTGCAGGTGAAAGGAGGACCGATGACCGATACGGAACGGGATACCGGACGGGATACGGAACGGGTCGGGATCGTGGGCTGCGGCCTGATGGGATCCGGCATCGCCGAGGTGTGCGCCCGCGCGGGCCGGGACGTCGTGGTGATGGAGGCGACCGCGGCCACCGGGCTGCGGCGGATCACGCGCTCGCCGGCCCGCGCCGCCGACGCCGGCAAACTCACCGTGGCCGAACGGGACGCCGCGCTCGCCCGGATCACCATGGCCACGGACACGGCCCCGATGGCGGACCGGGACCTCGTCATCGAGGCCGTGGCCGAGGACGAGCGGGCGAAGCTGGAGGTCTTCGCCCGGCTCGACAAGGACGTGCGGCGCCCTGACGCCGTACTGGCGACGAACACCTCCTCCCTCCCCGTCATCCGGCCGGCCGCCGCCACCTCGCGGCCGCGGCAGGTGGTCGGCCTCCACTTCTTCAACCCCGTCCCGGTGCTGCCGCTGGTCGAACTGGTTCCGTCCCTGCTCACGGACGAGGAAACCGTCCGGCGCGCCCGTACCTTCGCCTCCGACGTGCTGGGCAAGCAGGTCGTCCTCGCCCGGGACCGGGCCGGATTCGTCGTCAACGCGCTCCTGGTGCCGTACCTGCTGGCCGCGGTGCGGATGGCCGACTCGGGTACGGCGTCGGCCGAGGACATCGACCGGGGCATGACCCTGGGCTGCGCCCATCCGCTCGGGCCGCCGGCGCTGGCCGACCTCATCGGGCTGGACACCGTCCAGGCGATCGCCCGCTCGATGTACGCCGAGTACCGGGAAACCCTGTACGCCCCGCCGCCCCTGCTCGCGCGGATGGTGGACGCGGGCCTGCTCGGCCGCAAGAGCGGCCGGGGCTTCCACACCTACCCCTGACCAGGGTGCCCCGGCGGCCGCGGTCCCGGGGCGCGATGCGCGAGGATGTGGCCCTGGCGGCCCGTCAGCCGGACCGACCACGCACCCGCCCTGCGGGCACCGATACGGGGAGTAGCCAACGTGACCAAGGCCGAACGTGCACTGGAGACGCGCGAGCGGATCCTCACGGCCGCGTGCGAAGTCATCGCCGACATCGGCTTCGAGAACGTCAGCATGCGCAAGGTGGCCGAGCACGCCGGGGTGTCGAAGGCCTTGCTGCACTACCACTTCGACACCCGGGAGAAGCTTTTCGCCGAGGCGATGACGCACTCCTTCGCCCAGACCGGCGCCGATGCCGAGGCCGCGGACGACGGCGCCCCGGCCGCCGTCGTCCTGGCCCGGATCCTGCGCAGCATGCTGCCGAGCGACGCGGATCTGCGGCAGGACTGGAAGCTCTGGCAAGAGCTGTGGGTCCGGGCCCAGCGCGACCCGGCGGCCCGTCACCTCGCCGTCGACCTGTACGACCAGCTCCACACCTGGGTCGGGGGAGCGGTGGAACAGGGCATCGCCTCGGGTGAGTTCACCGACTGCGACGTCGCCGCCCTCAGCACGCTGGTCCTGGCCCTGTGCGACGGCCTCGGCATCCGCCTGATGCTGGACGACCCCCGGGTCGACCTCGCCACGACCCGCGCCACCATCTGGCGGGCCATCGCCCCGTCCCTCGGAGTGCCCCCGGTCTTCCCGGAGGTGTGAGGGGCCCGCGGGATGGCGAACGGCGTGCGCCCCGACCGTCCGAACGCTCCGAGCGCCCTCTCTCACGCCCTCCGCCAAATGATCTCCAAGCTCCATGATCGTCGCGTGGCATAACCGCCCGGTCTTTGCCACTGGCTACGGGACGAGAGAGCGGGAACCCTGACATGAGCGGTACGCAAGGGGACAGGTCCGCGGGAGCTTCGGTCAGCGCCGTCACCACGGCGCAACTGAAGAAGGTCGCGGGCGACGGCATCTGGGGAGCCGGGGCGAGCGTCAGTGCCGAGGCCGCCAACCTGGGCGAGGCGCTGGTCGCCACGCTGCGGGGCACCGCCACGCAGAGCCTGCTCACCCCCGAGTTGCAGCAGCTCGCCGACAGCGTGCTGCGGGTCGCCACGGTCGGCTTCCCGTGGATCGAGGCCGAGGACGGCATCAAGCTCGCGGCGCACACCATCAAGCTCAACACCGGCGAACCGCGACCGCTGGTCATCCTCCCGGCCGGGTGGACGCCGGTCGGCTGGCCGCTGTTCGAATACGCGCACCTCTGCCTGGCGCTCAAGGGCTACCACGTACTGGCCTACACCCCGCGCGGGATCGGCCTGACCGTACGCCTGCCCGGCGGGGGCTTCGCGGACGGCCCGTTCACCTCCGGCGGCACCATCGACGTCGGCGGCCCCAAGGACTGGGCCGACGGGACCTCGGTGATCGACTACGCGGTGCGGCACTTCGCGCCGAGCCGGATCGGCTTCCTGGGCGAGTCGTACGGATCCGGGATCGGCCAGCTCGTCGCCGCGCACGACGAGCGGGTGGACGCGGTCGCCGCGCTGAGCACCTGGGGCAACCTGGCCACCAGCCTCTACCACCACGACACCCGGCACCTCGCGGCCGTCGAGGTGCTGCTGAGCCTCACCGGCGGACCCGTGGAGCGCAAGTTCGACGAGGAGACCCAGGAGATCCTTGCGGACTTCACGGCGAACCGGAACATGGAGCGGGTCGTCGCGTGGGGCACCGAACGCGCCCCGGAGACGTATGTGGGGACCACCAACGCCCGCGGCGTGCCGACCTTCATCTCCAACACCTGGCACGAGGGCCTGTTCCCGGTCAACCAGGTCCTGGACACGTTCAACCGGCTCACCGTCCCCAAGCGGCTCAACCTGTGGATCGGCGACCACGCCGTGCCGGAGGGCCCCGGCCTGACCGGACCGCTGACCGGGCCGACCGGCCCCAACCTCGCGATGTCCGAGGCGTACGCCTGGCTCGACCACCATCTGCGGGGCGCCGCGAACGACGTGCCCACCTGGCCCGAGGTCAGCAACCAGGTCATGTTCACCTACCGGACCACGACGGACCCGGGCAGCGGCCGGAACACGATCGTCACCCCGGCGGTACGCGAGCCGCGGCAGACCTGGGACGAGGTCACCACCTCCACCGAGCAGTGGTACCTGGCCAGCACCGCCACCGGGGACCAGGACGGTCTGCTGGGCACCCACCCCGCCCCGGGCTGGTCGCGCGAGTTCAGCGCCGGGGGCCTGACCGGGGCCACGGCGATGGACGGGATCGTGCAGACCGGCAAGGACGAGTGGAACGGCAACCCGAAGGTCTACGCGACCGACGAGTTCGACCGCAAGCAGCTGGCCGTCTGGACCACCGGGCCGCTGAGCACCGGCGCGGACGGCCAGGCGGCCCGCCGCATCCGGGGCGTCCCCCGGGTCCGGCTCACCGTGCGCAGCTCCGCCGCGTCCACGACCCTGGTGGCCTACCTGTTCGACATCGCCGCCGACAACACCGCGCGGATCGTCACGCACGAGCCGTACACGCTGTCCGACCTCGTCCCGGATCAGGACACCACCGTCACCTGGGACCTCCAGGCCGCCGCCTACGACGTACCCGCCGATCACCGTCTGGCGCTGGTGGTCAACAGCAGGGACAAGCTCTACTCGCACGCGACCGCCGAGGGCACCAGCAGCACCACCACCATCAGCTCCCCGCCCGGCGAGGAGTCCTGCCTGCACCTGCCCCTGGGCTGACACACCCGCCGCCCCGGGCCCGGCCCCCGCCGGTGAGCGGGGCCCGGCACGACCGGACGGAAGTCGGTAGTGGCTCTCGGGGCCGCGCTGTTAGGGTCCTGTTGCCGGCCGCGGGACTCCGGCGCGACTTCCGGAACCTGCCTCTGAAGCAATGATTCGCAGCTCGCGCCCCCATTCCCCGGCCGGCATCCGCACGCGTGGGGGGAAAGGGCCGGGGCCGGATGGAATCGTACGGGGACCTCATCGCGGCCGATGACGTGCTGCTCTTCGTCAACGCCGCGATCACGTCGACCGGCCAGCGCGAATTCCACAGCGACGCGGACGAGCAGCGGCTGTCGCTGGACTTCCTCCACGCCTACATGCTGGGGAACTACAGGGACCTGTACGCCGGGATCCTCGCGCTCGACATCAACGACCACAACGCGGTGCTCATCATCCGGCACCTGCTGGAGACGACCCGCGAGGCCACCGCCGAGCAGCGCCGCAGCGAGGGCCGGCTGATCGAGGGCCGCCTCGCCATGCTGCCGCCGCAGCGCGTGTACCGCCTCTTCGGCGCGCTGCGCCGAGCCCGGGTGAACAACCGGCGCACCCGCGCGATCATGCGCGACTGGCTGTCCGCCCGCCCGGACCCGGCCCTCGACGCCGTCAAATACCGCGGCGGACTCAAGCGCGCCCTGCGCCACGCGCACCTGGTCCCCGCCAACGACGAACTGGCGACGTTCGTGTTCGCGCCGCGGACCCGCGCGCGCTACGAAACGCCCCTCCTGGAGACCTGGCGCCGCGCGCACTACGAGCAGGGCGCCCTGTACGGGCTGCCCTACACGGCCGCCGAAGGCTTCGCCGCCCGGCACGGCATACCCCGGACCGTCTTCCTGGAGCGGATGGCCCCGCGGATGACCCGTCTCGAGACCCTGCGGCTCCAGGAATCCGCGAGCAGGCACGGGGCCACGGGTGTCCGGGCGGACCTGGCGGGGATGCCCCTGACCCGACTGGCGGCCTACGTGCTCTCGATGCCCGTCGCAGACCGCCTGCGTCGGCGCGCCGAGCTGACCCGCGCCCTGGATTCGGCCGCCGCCCGCGTGGCCGGCCGCCACCGGGGGACCTGGGGAACGGTCACCGCCGTGCTGGACGACAGCTTCTCCGCCTCCGGTTCGGGGCACAAGCGCCGTCGGCCGCTCGCCGTCGCCCTGGCCTGCCACCACCTGCTCGCGGCCCTGGCCGGCAGCTACACCGGACTGTGGACGTCCGGGCGGACGGACGCGCTGCTGACCCACCCGTACGGGCCGACGCCGTTGGGCCGGCGGATCCTCGACGCGCTGGACACCGCCCCGTCCCGGCTGGTGATCGTCTCCGACGGCTGGGACAACGCGCCCCCCGGTCTGGCCGCCGAAGTGCTGCGCCTGTGGCGGACCCGGATCGACCCCGGGCGCGGCACCAGCATCGTGCACCTCAACCCCGTATACGACGCGGCCGACTTCGACGTGCGCAGGTTGTCCCCGTCCGTGCCCACCGCGGGCATCCGCGACGCCGAAGACCTGCCCGCGCTGGTGGAGCTGGCCCAGTTCGCGGAGGGGCGGACCGGCCTGGCCGAACTGACCGCCTACATGGAGAGCCGCGCGCTGCGCATGACGCACGGCCGCCGCCCCGAGGAGGCCCGATGACCACGCTCGACCTGACCGGCCTGGCCACCCGCCCCTCCCAGGTCTGGGGCGCCGTCCGCCTGGTGCCGCTCGTGCGGGACGAACCCGTCCTCGACCTCCGCCTGGGCACGAAGGCGTACGGCGAGGGCGAAGGGCTGGTCGACGTCGGCCCGCGCGCGGCCTACGTCTCCTACATCCCGCACGGATTCGTCGCGAGCTGGACGGGCGACGGCACGCCGGCGGCCGCCTACGGCACCCAGCTCTCGGCCGACGGTGACGCGGCTCCCACCGCCACGATGGGCCTGCGCTTCCACCGCAGGATGGCCCGCCGCCAGGCCAAGGACCGGCTGCGGTTCCTGCCCATGCACCTGGCCCTGGAGGGCTACCTGGCCCTGCACTTCGGCGGTCCCTCGATCGCCTGGGACGAGTGGTCGCAGCGCGCGATCCGGCAAGGTCTCTCGCCCCGGGTCGAAGAGGCGTACCTGGGTGCGGAGGTGAGCGGGCTCGCCGACGCGCTGCGCGTCTTCGAGATCCACCCCGGCCAGTGCGGCGTGATGATCTACGTCGCCGACGCGCTCGCCGCCGCGTTCGTGGTCCCGCATCCCGATGACTACCGCGCGCTCCACCCGACGCTCGTGCGGGACCTGTACGGCGAACTGATCCACCACTACGCCCTGTTGATGCCGCCGGTACAGGACTTCCGAGCCCGTATCCCCGACGCGCGGGTCCGCTCCCTGGCCGACCTGCGCACCGCGGCCGCCGAGCAGGAGCACGCGTGGACGCGCTTCCACGACGCGACCATGGCCGCCACCCTGCTGGACGGCGCGTACAGCTGGCAGACGGTGTACCGGATGGGTCGCTTCGCCCTGTCCCGGTTCCTGCCGCCGTTCCTCCCCAAGCAGGACAACCACATCGGTGAGGCCATCACCGACGACACGGGCAGGGTCGTCTACCTCAAGACGTTCCGCTTGTCGGAGAGCCAGGTCCGCCGCGGCCATCTGCTCAGCCGACTGGCCTCCCACGACTGGCACGTGGCGGACACCGCGGCCGGTCTCGGCGTCACCGAGGCGCAATTGGGCCTGCGCCTGGAGTCCGCGGGCTTCGGCTTCCTGCTCCGGCAGGACGTTCTGGACGCATACCGGAAGCAGGAACGGTCTCGCCGGAGCTGAACGGACCCCGTTCAGCCGTGCAGCAGATCCGTCCAGTTCCGCGGGACCCGGCCGGCCGGGCCCGGCGCCGGCTGGTCGGCGGGGTGTCCGGCCGGTGGCGCCAGCTCGGGCCCGGACTCGTACAGCGCGTCGGTGGCGTAGTCCCAGAACCAGTCCTCGCCCGGCTCGAAGCTCTGCACGAGCGGATGACCGGTGGCCTGCCAGTGGGCCGTGGCGTGCTGGCCCGGCGAGGAGTCGCAGCAGCCGATGTGGCCGCACCGGGCGCAGCGCCGCAGGTGGAACCACCAGCCGCCGGCCGCGTCGCACTCGCGGCAGCCCGTGCCGGAGGGCGGGACGCGGGGATCGATTCCGGTGTCGGCGCCGGTGTTGTCGCTGGTGGTCATACGGGCTCCTCGGTGGTCGTGGTCGCTGATTCCTCGGCGGTCAGCGGGAGCAGCACCTGGAACCGGGTGTCGCCCGGTTCCGACTCGACCTGGAGGCTGCCGTGGTGCTTGTTGACGACGATCCGCCAGGAGATGTCGAGGCCGAGCCCGGTGCCCTCGCCGATCGGCTTGGTGGTGAAGAAGGGATCGAAGATGCGGCTGCGGATGTCCGCCGGGACGCCCGGACCGGTGTCGCGGAACTCCACCAGCAGCCGGTCGCCCTCCCGCGCGGTGCGGACCGTCAGCGTGCCGTCGCCGTCACCGCCGCCGCTCCTGATCGCGGACACGGCGTTGTCGATGAGGTTGGTCCACACCTGGTTCAGCTCCGCCGGGTAGGCCGGTACATCCGGTACGGAGCGGTCGTAGTCCTTGACCACCCGCACCCGGGGGCCGATCTTGCCGGACAGCATCAGCAGGGTGCTGTCGAGGAGCTCGTGCACATCGACGACGCGGTACGGGGCGCGGTCCAGCTGCGAGTACTGCTTGGCGGCGTCCACGAGGTGGGAGATGCGGGCGGTGGAGTCGTTGATCTCGTCCATCAACAGCTCGGTCTCCACCGTGTAGTTGAGCCACCCGATGGCCCCCGGCAGGATGTCCTCGGCCACGGTCGCCGCGATCTGCTCCAGCCAGTCCGTGTCCAGCCCGGCCTGTACGAAGACGGGCGCGATCCGCCACCCCTCCTGGATGCCGTGGTCGTCGAGCCAGTCGGTGAGCTGGTCCTCCCGGTCCGATGCCTCCAGCGGGCTCAACACCGGTGCCTTGGCGACGCGTTCGGCCGTGCGCTCCTGGATCTCGATGAGCTCGGCGAGGGCCTCGCGCGAGTAGGGGCCCCGGGCGATGACGGCCAGCTTGTGCCGCATCTTGCCCACCCGTTCCCGCAGCGACGCGGTGGCCCGTACGGCGGCCGCGGCCGGATTGTTGAGCTCGTGGGTGAGCCCCGCGGACAACGACCCCAGGGCCAGCAGCCGTTCACGCTGGCCGATCACCCGCTGGCTGTCCTTCGCGCCGAAGAACAGCCCCTCCAGCAGGTGCGCGGCCATCGGGAACCATTCCTGCATGACGCACGCGAACGACTCCGCGGGCAGCACGAAGAACCGCGTCGGCTCGGTCACCCGCATCGAGTTGGTGTAGGTCTGCGGCACCCGGTCGCCCAGGTACGCCTGCATGGCTCCCGCGTACACGCCGCGCTGCGAGGTGCGGCTCACCTCGACGTCGTCGCCGCCGACCCGGCGGGACAGGACGACCGTGCCCTCGATCATCACGAAGAAGCAGGTGGCCGGGTCCCCCTCGGTGTACACCGGGCCGGGTTCGAACCGCTCCACCCGCCCCTCGCGGCACAACTGCCCGAGCTGCTCCGGGGTCAGCTTCTCGAACAGGAACAGCGAGGCGATCTCCTGCGGCCCGCAGGGCATGACCTGCCCGCTCATGACTCCTCCAGGTACCGGTGGACGAGCATCACGGCCATGGCTCCCTCTCCTACGGCGGACGCGACGCGCTTCGCCGACCGGGCGCGCGCGTCACCCGCCACGAACACGCCGGGGATGTTGGTCTCCAGGTGGTAGGGCGGCCGGTCCAGCGCCCACTCGCCCGGTGGCCGCCCGTCCGGGGTCAGGTCCGGGCCGGCCAGGATGAAGCCGTGCTCGTCGCGCAGCACCGTACCGTCCAGCCAGTCGGTCAGCGGGGCCGCGCCGATGAAGACGAACATCCACTGGGCGTCGACGAGTTCGGTCGCACCGCTGTCCACGTCCCGCAGGGTCAGCTGCTCCAGGTGTCCCTGGCCGTGCGCCGACTCGACGACCGTGCGGGTGCGCACGGTGATGTTCGGCGCCTCCTCGATCTGCTGGATCAGGTAGTACGACATCGACGCGGCCAGGGACGCCCCGCGCACCAGGAGCGTCACCGACTTCGCGCCGCGCGTCAGGTACATCGCGGCCTGACCGGCGGAGTTGGCGCCGCCCACGATGTACACGTCCTGCTCCTGGCAGGAGGCCGCCTCGGTGAGCGAGGAGCCGTAGTACACCCCGCAGCCGGTCAGCTCGTCGCAGCCCGGTGCCAGGAGGTGCCGGTACGACACCCCGGTGGCCAGGATGACGCTGTGCGCGGCGAGTGCCGAACCGTCGGAGAAGCGGACGACCCGCGCCGAGCCGTTCACCTCCAGCCCCGTGACCTCGCGCGCCGTGAGGATCTCGGCGCCGAACCGCCCCGCCTGGCGGCGCGCGCGCTCGGTGAGCTGCGCCCCGGACACCCCGTCCGGGAAACCGAGGTAGTTCTCGATGCGGGAACTCTGGCCCGCCTGTCCACCGGTCGCCGACCGCTCGACCAGTACGGTCCGCAGTCCTTCGGAGGCCCCGTACACCGCCGCCCCGAGCCCGGCCGGGCCGCCGCCGATGACCACGAGGTCGTAGAAATCGGCCGTCGGCGTCGTCGCGAGCCCGACGTGGGCGGCCAGATCGGGTGCTTCCGGCTCGGTCAGCACCGCGCCGTCCGGCGCGATCACCACGGGCAGCCGCTGGGCGTCGGCCCCGGCCGCCTCCAGGAGCCGCTGCCCCTCCGGCTCGTCGGAGGAGTACCACCGGTACGGCACCTGGTTGCGGGCCAGGAACTCCCGCACGGCCGAGGAACGCGCCGACCAGCGGTGCCCGACCACCTTGGTGGCCGGCACCGGCCGGTAGTCACTGGAGCGCCAGGCCGTGAGCAGGTCGTCCAGGACCGGGTACAGCTTCTCCTCGGGCGGGTCCCAGGGCTTGAGCAGGTAGTGGTCGAGGTCGACCACGTTGATCGCGTCGATGGCCGCGTTGGTGTCGGCGTACGCGGTGAGCAGCACCCGCCGGGCCCCCGGATAGACGGCGAGGGCCTGCTCGAGGAACTCGATGCCGTTCATCTGCGGCATGCGGTAATCGGCCAGGATCACCGCCACCAGGTCACCCCGGAGCTTCAGCTCCCGCAGTGCCTCGAGCGCGGACTCACCGGACTCGGCGCGCACGATCCGGTACCCGGCGCCGAAGTGACGCCGCAGGTCGCGGGCGATGGCACGGGAGACCCCCGGGTCGTCGTCCACGGTCAGGATGACGGTCCGCGCGGTCTCGGCGGCCTGTGTCATACGTTCCACCCCAGGTCCTCTGGGTGCGGCGGCGGGCGTGCCGCCCGCACCGTTTCCCGCCCATCGTATGTTCGATCGCCCGGCCCCGCTCCGGATGCCGCGTTCCCGCCCGCACCGGGTGCCCGCCGGGTCACCGCGCGCATTGCTTGTCACTCTTTAGCGTGGCCTCTAAATTTATAGAGGTATCTAAAAATTGGCGAAGGGGGCGTGGGCGCATGCAGGCATCCGAAGGGGGGCTGCGTGAGCATCACAAGGCCCGGCGGCGGAGCCGGATTCTCGACGCGGCGCGCGAACTCCTGCGGGAGAATCCGGAGTCGCTCATCAGTACCGAGCGCATCGCCGAGCGGGCCGAGGTCGCTCCGGCCACCGTGTACAACCTGATCGGACCGCGCGAGAAGATCTGGGAGGCCCTTGCCCACGGGTTCACGGACACACTCGAGTGCCGGCTGACGGGGCTGGAAGCCGGGGACCCGCGCGAGGTGGTCCGGGTGACCGTGGACCTGTTCGTGGCCGACCCGGCGGTCTCCCGCCGCGTGGTGCGGGAGTGGGAGGAGAGCGGCCTCGTGCTGGCCCGCACCCCGCTCACCCAGCTCCGCCGGGCCATGGCCGCGGCCCGGTCGCGGGGGATCCTGCGCGCCGACGTCGACACGGACGCGCTGGCCGCCGTCGTCGGCACCTCGTGCGTGGGCGCTCTGCACCAGTGGGTCGCGGGCCTGACGGACGACGACCGGTTCCTCGCCCGGGCCCTGTTCGCCCTGGACGTCGCGCTCGCCGCGGCCGCCGCGGATGCCCACCGCGACGAGCTGCTGGCGCCGCTGCGCGGCGGGGGCGCGCGATGACGGCCGACGCGTCGTCACGGCCGCGCACCTTCGTGGGACGTGACGGGGTCCGGCTCACGGCGGACACCTGGGGCGATCCGTCCGCGCCACCGCTGGTCCTGCTGCACGCTGGGGGCCAGACACGGCACGCCTGGGACCGGTCCGGCCCCCGGCTGGCCGCGCTGGGGTGGTGGGTCATCGCTCCGGACCTGCGCGGGCACGGCGCCAGCGGATGGTCGGCCGACGGCGATTACGACCTCGGCCTGTTCGCGGGGGACGTCCGGGCGCTCGTATCCGCACTCGGCGGACGGCCGCTGCTCGTCGGGGCCTCGCTCGGCGGTTTGGGCGCACTGCTCGCCGCCGGAGAGGAACCCCGGGCGGCGGTTCGCGCGCTGGTGCTCGTCGATGTGGCTCATCGACCGGATCCCCGCGGGACCCGCCGCATCGTCGAGTTCATGCGTCACCGTCCGGACGGTGACCAGGCGGTCCGGCACTGGGACCCCCGGGTGATGGACTGGTTCGCGGGACGGATGGACCCGCCGGGCGGGGCGGAGCGTCTCCTGGGCGCCGCACGGCACGCCGATGTGCCGGTCCTCCTCGTCCGCGGCGCGCTCAGCGACATGGTGACCGAGGCCGCTGCCCAGGAGTTCTGCGCCGAGGTGCCCCGCGCACGGTACGTGGACGTGGCCGACGCGGGACACATGGTGGTCGGCGACCGGAACGATCCCTTCATCGAGGCGCTCGTCCCGTTCCTCGCGGGCATCGGCTGAACGGATCGGCCGGTCGCGGAGGCGATCGTACGGTCGGCGATCGTACGGTCCGGCGGTCCGGCGGTCCGGCGGCCCGGCGGTCCGGCGGCCCGGCCGGGCGCCGGTCAGGCATCGCGCGGTGCGAACAGCCCCCGGACGGTTTCGGTGGCCAGGTCGCGCAGCCAGGCGTGGGCGCGGTCCTCGTCGTAACGCTGGTGCCAGAGCAGGTACAACGGGACGTCCGGCAGCGGGAGCGGCAGCGGCAGCGTGACGAGGCCGAGCTGCTCCCGGGCCGCCCGGGTGACGGCGTCGGGCATGGTGACCACCAGGTCACTGCCCAGGGCGAGTTGGAGCGCGAAGGCGGCGGTGGGCCCGGCAGCCACGACCCGGCGGCCGAGACCGCGCGCGGTCAGGGCGTCGTCGATCGGGTCACGCAGGCTCCCGCGCCGCGAAACGGTGAGGTGTTCCGCATCCGCGTAGCGCTCGGGAGTCAGCGGGCCCTCGGCCAGCGGGTGACCCGGTCGCACGGCGACGACCAGCCGGTCCCTGCCGACGAGTCGGTGGCGGACGTCGGGGAGGGACGGAAGGCCGGAGCTGCTTTCGAGGTCGACCTCTCCCCGCCGCAACTCGGGTGTGTCCGTGCCCGCCTCGGCGGACAGGCGCAACTGGACGCCGGGGGCCTGGCGGTGGACGGCCGAGGTCAGGGCGGCACCGCAGGCGGCGGTCAGCGCGTCGTGCCAGCGAACGGTGAACACGCGCTCCAGAGAGGCCAGTTCGAGATCCTGCTGCGCGGACAGGAGCCGGTGGGCCTGCTGAACGAGGGCGTGGACCTCGGCGCGCATGGCCACCGCGCGGGTGGTGGGGACCATGCTGCGGCCCGTGCGGACCAGGATCTGGTCACCGGTGGCCTTGCGGATGCGGCCCAGGGAACGGCTCATCGCGGGTGCGGTGACATGGAGCCGGGCGGCGGCTCCGGCGACGCTGCCCTCTTCCAGAAGCGCGTCCAGGGCGGTGAGCAGGTTCAAATCCAGTTGCATGGGAGTAACTCTACAACTGAATAGCATGCACTTGTCGTTCATGGCGAGGCGGCCTAGTTTCAGAGGGCGGGCAGGACGAAGCGGCCCGCGACCACCGATTCCAGGGAGCCCGCCATGAGCACAGCCACGCCCTTCGACGCCGACGCGACCCTCATGTCCGACGCGACCCTCATGTCCGAGGTGACCGCCGCGGTGCAAGCCGCCGGGCGCACCCTGCGCGACCGCTACACCCCGCACGCCCGGGGCACGAGCCTGACCGAGATCGTCGCCGAGATCCACGCCAACGACGCCGCGGTGCTCGACGTGCTGCGGGAACCGCTGCTGCGGGCCCGGCACGGATCGCAGTGGGCCGAGGACGAGCTGGCCGGTGGCGCGCTCCCGCCGGGGGAGTGGTGGGTCGTCGACCCCGCCGAGGGCAACATCAACCACGTGCACGGCATGGAGGACTGGGCCGTGACCGCCACCCTGGTCCGCGACAACCAGCCGGTGCTCACCGTCGTCCACCTCCCGTTGACCGACGACACGTACACGGCGGTCGCCGGTGGCGGGGCCCGTCTCAACGGCCGGCCGATGACGGTGTCCGCCAAGACCGACCTGGGCGGCGCGCTCGTGGGAACCGGTCAGGCGAAGCCCGGCGAGGACGAGCGCACCTTCCGGCGGATCGGTGACTCGGTCACCGCCATGCTCGTGGCCGGCCTGGTCGTGCGCGTGTCCGTGCCCGCCACGATGCAGCTCATCCACGTCGCGGCCGGTCGCACGGACGCGTTCTGGCAGTTCTCCGACGTCCGCTCCGGTCTCGTCGCCGGCGCCCTCCTGGTCTCCGAAGCCGGGGGCGTCGTCACCGACTTGGCGGGTGAACCCTGGAGCACGGCCGGCCGCGACTTCCTGGCCGCGGCCCCCGGCATCCACGCGGCCGCCCTCAAGGTCCTGTCGCCGATCGTCTGACAGCTCCCCACCCGACCCGTTCCACCCACCCCACAGCGCAAGGAGCACCACCCCATGACCCGCATCGGCATCCTCGGCGCCGGCCGCGTCGGCAAGAACCTCGCCGACAAGCTCTCCGCCGCCGGACACCACGTCACGCTCGGCAGCCGGAGCCCGGCGGACAGCGCCGTCCCCTCCGACGGGGCCGCACCCCGCGTCGACGGCACCGCACCCCGCGTCGTCCTCGCCGACCAGCGCACCGCCGCCCGCACCGCGGACATCGTGATCAACGCGACGCCCGGCGACAGCGCCCTGGACCGCCTCACCGACCTGCGCGACGAACTCGCCGGAAAGATCCTCGTCGACGTCTCCAATGCCACCCGCGACACCGATGACGGCCTGCCCGGCGACCTGTGCTACCCCGGCAGCAGTCTCGCCGAGAAGCTGCAGGCGGCCCTCCCCGACACGCGTGTGGTCAAGACCCTCAACACCATGTTGTTCATGGTCATGACCGCACCCGACATCCTGGACACCCCGCCGACCGCCTATGTCTCCGGCGACGACGAGGACGCGAAGGGGACCGTCACCGGCCTGCTCGGTGATCTGGGCTGGCAGCCCGGCTGGGTCGAGGACCTCGGTGACATCACCACCGCCCGCGCCACCGAGGCCATGATCCTGGTCGTGCCCCACATCCTGCGGCGGCGCGGCTTCCAGCCCTTCGCCGTCTCGCTCGCCCGCTGACGGGCAGGGGGAGGCCCCGCCGCGTCAGTGGCCGGCGCGGTGGTGGCCGTGCCGACGCGGCCGGCCGGCCGTCAGCAGGAGGAGGGCCAGCCCGATCGGCACGAGGAACAGCGCGATGAAGGTCATGAACTCCCGCCTGCCCCCTCCCGGAAGGTCGACACCTGCGGGCCGCGCCGCGATGCGATTCAACGGATCGGCTTTTCTTCTAGTGCAGATTCACTACTCTTGACTGGTGCTCACTACCCAGTCTGGGGCTGCCACATGAGAGAAGACACCGCGTGACCGGCCCGTTGTTCGAGGTCAGCCACGTACTCGACACCGACGTGTCCGGTCTCCGACTCGTCGGCGCGCTGGACCTGGACGGTACCGCGCAGCTGCGTGCCGCCCTCACCCACTGTTTCGCGCGCCGCTCCGGCCGTATCGTGCTCGACCTCGCGGAGCTGCGCTTCTGCGACTGCGCGGGGCTCAACGTGCTGCTGGAAGCCAAGGCCACAGCGGATAGGATCGGCAGCCCGCTGTGCGTGGAGGGCGCTCGCGCACAAGTGGCCCGACTGTTCGCCCTCACGGGCGTCGACGAACTGTTCACCGTCAGCGTGCCGCGTCTACCCCCGAGGACCGTCTGATGCCGTCGACACCGCTGACCACGACCGACCCCGCGCCGCGCACCGCAGGGGGGCGCATCACCATCCTGCTCGTCGAGGACCACGACATGGTGGCCGAGGCGATCCGGCTCGCCCTGGACCGTACCGACGACCTGGAGGTGGTCGGCCGCAGTCTGTCCCTGACGGACGGGCTGGCCGACGCCGCCCGGCTGCGTCCCGCCGTCGTGGTACTGGACCGGCGGCTGCCCGACGGCGACGGCATCGCCGCCATCGCCCGGCTCAAGGCCGCGGCCCCCGGCACCCGGGTCCTGGTGCTGACCGGTGAGGGAACCCCGGCGGTGGCCGCCCGCGTCGCCGAGTCCGGCGGCTCGGGGCTGATCCTCAAGGTCGGCAGTCTGAGCGAACTCCTGGACGCCGTGCGCCTGGTGGCGGCGGGTGAAGTGGTGTTCAGCAAGGGCCTGCTCAGCGGAGCGCTGGACCGGCTGACCGGCCGGACCGCCGACCTGGGCTCCGCCCTGACCCCGCGCGAGCGCGAGACCCTCGGCCTGCTCGGCGACGGCCTCGGCACCGCCGAGATCAGCCAGCGGCTCGGCGTCGCCCTCAACACCGCCCGGAACCACGTCCAGCGGGTCCTGGAGAAGCTCGACGCCCGCTCCCAGCTGGAGGCGGTCGCGGTGGCCCGCCGTGAGGGCCTCCTGCGATGACCCGGAACGGACCCGCCGCACCCGGTGGCGCCCTCGCCCCGACCGAGACGGCGTTCACCCTGCTGGTCACGAGCGTCCTCGACTACGGCATCTTCATGCTCGACCCCGCGGGCCGCGTGACCACCTGGAACGCCGGCGCCGAGCGGATCAAGGGCTACCGTGCCGCGGACATCATCGGCAGGCACTTCTCGACCTTCTACCCGCCCGAGGACATCGCCGCCCGCAAGCCCCACCTGGAGCTGGAGGCGGCCATCGCGGAAGGCCGCCTGGAGGACGAGGGCTGGCGCATCCGCAAGGACGGCAGCCGCTTCTGGGCCAACGTCGTGATCACCCCCCTCTTCGACGAGACCGGCGAACTACGGGGCTTCGGCAAGGTCACCCGCGACATGACCGAGCGCCGCGCCGCGGAGCAGGCGCTCACCGAACGCCGTCGCCTGTTCACCCACCTGGTGCAGGCGCAGGAGCTGGAACGCCGCCGCATCGCCTGGGACGTACACGACGACTCCATCCAGGCCATGGTCGCCGTCGGCATGCGGCTGCAGCTGCTCGCCGACCAGGCGGGCGAGCCCTACGCGCACGAACTCGCCCAGCTCGACGCGTCCGTGCGCGAGGCGGTGGGCCGCCTGCGCAACCTCACCTTCCGGCTCCAGCCGCCCGGCATCGACCGGCACGGCCTGGTCGAGTCGCTCTCGCAGCACCTCGACGAGGTGGTGGCCGACGGCTGGGGGCTCACGCGGTTCCTGGAACACGACCTGGAGCGCGAACCCGCCCCCGAGACCGCGATCACCATCTTCCGGATCGTGCAGGAGGCGCTGCTGAACGTCCATAAGCACGCCCGGGCCAACTCCGTACGGGTCAGCATCGCCTCCGCGGACCGGGGCCTGCTCGTCCGCGTGACCGACGACGGTACCGGACACCAGGCGGTCGCCCGCAGGGCGCAGGAGCACTTCGGGCTGATGGAGATGCGCGAACGGGCCGAGACCGCCGGTGGCTGGTGGACCCTGCGCAGCGAACCCGGGCGCGGCACGACCGTGGAGTTCTGGGTGCCCGACCTGCCGTCGGGCGTACTGGACGAACCCCTGCCCGGCTCGCCGGACCCCAGGAGCTTCGACTCCCGGACCGCCCCCCAGGAGCCGGAGTGACCGAGTCCCTCACGTCCGAGGCAGCCACGCCCGAAGGCTCCCTGCGCGTGCTGATCTGCGACGACAACGACATGCTGCGTACGGCGCTGGCGGCGCTCATCGTGGCCCAGCCCGACTTCGCCCTGGCCGGCAGCGCGGCCGACGCCGACGAGGCGATCCGGCTCGCCGCCGCCCGCCAGCCCCACGTCGTGGTCCTCGACGTACGCTTCCCCGGCGGCGGACCGTACACCGCCGAGCAGATCATCCGCGCCGTCCCCGGCGTGCGGGTCCTGGTGTTCTCCGCGTACGGCGACCAGGGCCCGCGCACCGCGATGGCCGCGGCGGGCGTCGCGGGGTACCTCGTCAAGGGCATCACCAACGCCCGGCTGCTGGCCGAGATCCGGGCCCTCGGAGCCGAAGTCCTCGCGCGGCGGTAGCTTCCCGCCGACCCGGCGCCGACCGCCCCGGCGGAAGGGGAACGAAGGTGCGAGTGCCCGATCCGCCCGAACTTCGTGATCAACGGCCGCTCCGGCCGTTGGACCTCCCGACAGGTTCAGGCGGGCGCGGCAAGACGCGCCGCCGGACAGACGCGGAGGACGGGTGTCGACAAGCATGGCCGATGTGTTCGATGTGGCCGGATCCGAGCTCCGCTTCGTGCGCGGGCTGCTGGGCGAGGCGGGCCAGGACGCCTGGGACCGGCTGCTGGAGTGGTTCATCGACGACTACTTCCGGCTGGACGTCCTCGGGCTGGAGAACATTCCTGCCGAGGGCGCGGCCGTCCTCGTCTCCAACCACTCCGGGGCATGGGGGCTGGACGCCTTCGTGTTCCAGAAGGCCCTCACCCGGGCGCTCCGGCGCCCGATGAGCGTCCTCGCGGCCCCCCTGGTGTTCCGGCTGCCGGTGCTCGGCGTCTACGCCACGAAGAAGGGTGCGGTGCCGATCGATTCCCGCGTGGGGACGGAGCGGCTGAACAACGGCGAGCTGGTCGCCGTCTTCCCCGAAGGGATCTCCGGGCTGGAAAAGCCGTTCCGGGACCGCTATCAGCTCCAGCCGTTCAGCGCGGGGTTCGCGGTGGCGGCGATCCGGTCGGGTGCGCCCGTCATTCCCGTCGCCATCATCGGCGCGGAGGAATCCAGCCCCAAACTGGGCGAGATGCCCACCCTGGCCCGGCTGCTGGACCTTCCCTACCTGCCGTTGACCTCACCCTTCCCGCTGCCCTCGAAATGGCAGATCGTCGTCGGTGAACCGATCCCCGCGCCGGCGCAGCCGGTGGGCATCAGGGCGCGCTCCGAGGCCGCCCGCCGACTGTGCGTCGACGTCCAGGACACGGTGCAGCAGATGATCGACCAAGAGCGCGGCTGGCGGGAGCCGCCCGCGGACCAGGGTCCGTTGTGAAAGTGCTGGTCCAGGCTGCCCTGGGCGCATTTAGCGCACATTTACGGGATATTCATCGGCTCTTGACAGGGTGAGCACGTCGTGAAGCCGAGGACGCCGGTCCGCCAGGGGGGCCGGCGCCGACCCGCGAGGGAGTAACCGCCATGGCCACTGCATCGATCACCGGAGCCGTCGTCGTCGTGAACGTCGAGGGCGACACACCGCTCCGGCTGGACATGTCCCTGCAACGCCACTCCTACCGCCACTGCGCCACCAGCACGACCGCCGGGGAACTCAACAGCCTGCTGTACGCGGCCGTCGACAACGCCACCATCACCGCCGAAGCCGTGGAAGTCGGCGAGCAGATCGAGGGGCTCCTCGCCAAGGCCAAGGGCAGCTGGAAGGCGCTCTTCGGCAAGACCCTCACCGTCGGCTCGGGCCGCACCTACCTCGTCGACAACAGCGGCCTGAACCCGAACGGCTCGCCCAACCACTTCTTCGTCACCGGTGGCGCCAACGTCTGGGCGCAGGTGTCCCAGGCCGACTACGTCGCCGCCCGCGACGTCCGCCGCCTCGAGGAGGCGATCGCCACGCGCCGCGAGCGGGGGGACACGTACGACTACGTCAACCCGAAGAAGCTCAACGAGAAGCAGCGCGAGGCCGGCGGCGCCGCCAACCCCGTGGTGGCGGCCGTGCTGGCGGCGCGCGTCAGCCTGGACGCGGCCGCCGCCGACGACACCGCGTTCATCGCCGTCTCCGGTCGCAAGGACCTCGTCTCCCTCATCCGCAACACCTGACCCGAACGGCGCGGGCGAACTCGGTCGGCTCGGTCGGCTCAGTCGGCGAGGCGGCGGGCCGCGCGCCGGACATCGGCGGCGGCCCGTGCGCAGCGCTCCGCGTGCCCGAGCAGCACGGTGCGGAACTGTTCCCCCGCCGCGTCGGAGTTCCACCCGCTGTCCGCGGCGCACTGCTCCAGCTCCGCCGCGTGCCGGTCGAGCTGGGTGGCGCTCGCCGCCGCGAGGGAGCCGTACGCCGCCGGGGCGCAGCCGCGGCCGGTGACGGCGGCCCGTGCCGCGATACCGGCGCCGCGGGGCCCGGGAAGCGTCCCGGCCCCGGGGCCGAACGCCACGCGCAGCGTCTCCGGGTCGAGGCCGTGCGGCAGCCGGTCCCGGGGGAACCGGGGTGCGATCAGGACCGGCCGGGCGTGCGCCGCGACGCCCCGGACGATCTCCCCGGCGACGCGTTCGGCGAAGTCGGCGCCCGTACAAGGCGTCGGCGCCCCGCACAGCGGCGACGGCCCCGCGGCGTCGGAGCGCCCCGCCCCGTCGTGGTCGGGGGCGGGGGCCTCCCGCAGCCGGGCGGGCATGGCGAGCACCTCGGTGCCCGCGGCGATGGCCAGGCCCTCCCAGACGAAGTCCGACCGGACGGGATGCGCGACGGCGCCGATCGGCGGGTAGTGGCCGAGGGCCGAGGCCACCGCTCGGGCGGGGGTGTCGCAGGCCTCCACCGCGAGCAGGGCCAGGGCCTGGGCGGCCGTGTCGGCCGCGGCCCGTGACACCACGTCCAGCAGGTGCGCGATGGCCGCCACGGCGTCCGCGGCCGGGAAGGAGCCGATGCGCCCGGCCACCGAAGCGGGATCGGGCCCCTCGAGGTACGGACCGAGCCTGCGGAGCAGCGCCGCGTCGTGGCGGCCCTGCTCACGGCTGCCGACCGCTTCACCCGCGCGCCGCAGCACCTCGCTCAGCAGCCGGTCCTCGGCTGCCGCCGCGCCCACCACCACCCGGCGCGCCATGCGCGCCGTACCGGTGCACCAGTCCTCGCGGCCGATGGTGCCGTCGCCGAGCCGCCCCTCGAGCAGGCGGCGTACGTCGTCGGCGAGCAGCCCGCCGACCTCGGCGGCGGAGGGGAGCGCCTCGGCCGGGATGTCCGTGTGCCGGTAGAGGCCGCGGCGGTGTCCGGACGCGGTGAGCCGGACGGCGGGCCCGAGCGCGGCGTCGGCGTCGCCGCGGGCGAGCAGGTGCGCGGTGTCCTCGGGGGTCAACGGCACGAGGAAACTGCCGAACGGGGTGCCGATCCGTACGGGCGCGCCACCGTGGGTGCGCCGGAGGTGGGCCAGGAGCTGCCGGGTGGCGCCCTCCCGGGTGAGGGCGTCGAGCCCCAGCAGGCGGGCCGGGGCATCCGTCCACGGCAGCCGGTGACCGAGCATGGCCGCGCTGAACACGACGCTCTCCAGGGGCCGGGCGGCCCGCGGCCGCCGTCCTACCGCCGCGGGAGGGGCAGGGACCGAGGTCGGGACAGGGGCGGCGGCGGGGTCGGCCTGCGGGGTGGCCTGCGGGGTGGCGGAACCGGTTCCGGTGCTGTTCATGGGGGGCGTCCTCATCGGGTCACTTGTCGCGCAGCATGTAGGGCTGGTTCGCCGTGATGTCTCCGTCGTAGGCCCGCAGCAGCGCGTTGACCTGCTCGCGCAGCGGGGCCTGCGCTCCGCGAAGGCTGTCGGAGTAGGCCTGCGGGGCGTGCGAGAGCGGGTAGTCGTACGTCTCGTCCAGCCAGGCGAACTCGACCCAGTGGTCGGGGATGTCGTTGGGCGAGGCCGGACCTCGGCCGTCCAGCGTCGGGATCACGTCGTGCTTGTTGAGCAGGCTGATGACCCGGGTCGTGTGGTCCACGGGACGTTTGGCGTCGATGGGGGAGCCGAGCGCGACGACGTGGGTGATCCGGTACTCCGAGGCGATGCCGACGTCACAGGCCAGGTTCATGGCGGTGAGCCCGCCGAGACTGTGCCCGACCAGCATGAGTTCTGCCCCCGCCGGCACCCCCGCCCTGGTCAGGAGCGCCTTCACGGCCCTGGTGTAGGTGGTGTCGATGCGCAGCAGGCCGTCGAAGGCGCCGATGACGTCCTGCGGGGTGCTGTTGCTGAGGAGCCCGAAGCTCGTGCCGGGCAGCAGCAGGACGTACCGGACGGCACCGTCCGCGCAGGCGATGCGGCGCAGCAGCACCAGCCCGTGGTTGCCGAGCGCGCCGATGTCGTTCACGTAGCTGACGATGTCGTTGGAGGAGCCCGTGAGTACGGAGGCCAGGATCGGGTCCGCGTCCGTGCGTTCGGCCCGGCCGGGGCCGGAGTTGAGGCGTTTGAGCAGCGAACTGGGCAGCCCGAGGAAGGGGTCGGTGGCCGGAACCCCACCGGCCAGGGTCACCCAGGAGAAGCCGTCGTTCACGGGGTTCTCGTCGAGGAGGCCGGTCAGCGCCAGCAGCTCCATGATGACGGGGCTGACGGTCGTGAGCGCGCGGGTCACGCCCAGCCGCTCGACCAGCGCGAACAGTGCGCGCAGCGCCTCCAGCCGGTCGCCGCGCACCATCGCGTCGGTGAGCCGCCGGGCACACGGGGTGTCCAGGTTGGGGTGGGTGGCGGCGGCCGCCGCGATGCGCAGGGCGAAGGCGTCCACCGCCATGGCCACCGCGGCCGGCCGCCGGTAGGTCACGTTCCCGATGACCCGGGCCAGCTCACCCGCGATGCCGCCGTTCGCACCGAACCCGAGCCCTTGCGCACGGGTCAGTGCGCGGGCGCAGGACACCACGCTGCCCACCGCCCATGCCGGGTCGCGCAGGGCGCGCAGTCCCGATCGCCAGCTGCTGAGAGCCCCGGTGATTTCCGCCCCGGCCTGCCGGGCGGTCAGAGCGGCGTCGGCCAGCAGCAGCGAGGCCGCGACGAGCAGCTCGGTCTCGGTGGCCCGCGCCGGTACGATCCCGGGCCCCACCGGCTCGGCGGACCGGCTCTGCCCGGCCGCACCGGACACCGGCCCCGGCACCACTACTGACACCGGCACCGGCACCGGCACCGGTACCGTCCCGTCCCCGGCCGGTGCCGCGTCGACGGCCTTGCGCTGCCCGTTGAGGAGCTGCGGATCCGGATGCCCTGTCGCCTGGGGTGTCACGTAGCAACCTCTCGTCGCTGAGGGGGAGGTGAGCGCCGCCCCATGGCCCGTTGGTCGTGACACATGCTGACATTCGGTGTGATCACGTCGAGGCGCCGCACGGGTGGCCGGACGCATCCGCCGGCCCGCTCGCCCCGGCCCGCGCGGCAGTCACGGCGTCGGACCCCAAGGGAAAGCGCCGTTCGGCCATGCCCCGCGGCGGCCCGACGAACAGCCGGAGATCCCCGGCCCCACACGAGTGGGACGCCGGACCGCAGTTGACGCCACCCCCGATCGGAGGTCCGGCATGCTGGGGACACCGCAAGAGGGCGGTCGGCGAAGGAGTCAGGATGCAGCTGCGCGATGTACGGCTCGACGATGTGGACGCGTACGTCCGCATGCGGTGCGACCCGGTCATGATGGCCGATCTCGGCGGGCCGCTTCCCCGTGCGGGCATGGAGGAGAAGGTCCGTCGCGATGTCCAGGGTGTCGCATCGGGCACTCAGTGGATCAAGATGATCGTGCTCGACGAGGTGGATCCCGCGGCGTCGGCGGGAACGGTGACGCTCTATTCGCACCTGGAGGGCGACGAGCGGATTTCCGAGATCGGCTGGATGGTGCTGCCGGAGTTCCAAGGACGTGGAGTGGGCAAGCAGGCTGTCCGCGCACTGCTCGAGCTGGCCCGGGACGACGGCCGGTGGGGGTTCGTGCACGCCTTCCCGGCGACGGCGAACGCCCCCTCGAACGGGATATGCCGCTCGCTGGGATTCCAGTTCATCGAGGAGCGCGAGGTGACCTTCGCGGACCGCGTCCTGTCGAGCAACCACTGGGTCATCGACCCCCGTTCGGTGCGGGGGAGCGGCGGGCGGTGACGAGGAGCGAGCGCCGGTCGGGCATCCTGGACACCGTCGCGGGAACCGTTCCTCCGGATCCCGCGTGACCACGTAATGAAGAGTCGGCTGGAGAAGGGGACCGGATGCGCACACGGGCGATCATGAGCGTCGCGGTATCGGCCTGCGTGGCGCTGTTGGCGTGCGCGTGCGGTCCGGAGAAGGCGAAGGACGGCGCGGACGCGAAGCCCTCGCAGTCGTCGGCATCGTCCGCGTCCACCCCGGCCAAGGCGCCCTCGCCCGCGCCGTCGGCGTCCGCCGCGCCCGACAAGCCGTCGGCCACCCCGACCGGCAGGCTGCCCGCGCCCAGGACCAAGGAGCGCGCGATCCAGCGCTACGAGCAGTACCTCCACGGCCTCGGCCGCGAGGACATCACCACGGTCTGCGAGGTGGCCGGGCCCGGTGCGAAGACGGCACAGGACAAGGGATTCGGCCCGTGCACGTCGACCTTCGTCATGGTGTTCCAGATGATCTCGCCCGAGCAGAAGAAGGCCCTGCAGACCGCGACGGTCGATCCGCAGCGCGTCGTCGTGCGCACCCTCGACAAGATCGAGATGCCGCTGGAAGCGGTCAGGAGTTCCGCCACCTTCTCCGAGAGCGACCTCGGCAGCTACACCCTGGAGTACCTCGAAAACGACTACTACATCACCGATGGAATGTGACGTGGCGCGTATCGACTCCGCTGTGCCCCTGCCGAAGGCCGCCGGCAGGGGCACAGTAGTGATGTGGCCGATGTGGATGCGATCACGTGGGAGCTGTACGGGCTGAGGCCGGACGAATTCACCGCCGCCCGGGACGCCTCCGCGGCCCGGGCCCGCGAGGCGGGGGAGTCGGCGGCGGCGAAGCGGATCAAGGCCTTGCGCAAGCCGACGCTCGCCGTGTGGGCGGCGAACCTGCTGGCTCGCTCGGACCCGGACCAGGCCCAGCGGCTGCTGGACCTCGGTCAGGCCCTGCGCGAGGCGCACCGGAGCCTGGCGGGCGGGCAGCTACGGGAACTCTCCCACCAGCAGCACGTGGTGATCGCGGCCATGGCGCGCCGGGCGAAGCAGCTGGCCGAGGAAGCGGGTCTGTCCGTCTCCGAAGGCGTTCAGCAGGACGTCGAGCGCATCCTCCACACCGTCCTCGCCGACCGGGACACCGCCGAGATGTGGCTGCACGGTGTCCTGGCCAAGGCGCCGCCCCTGGCCGTCGGCTTCACCGCGCTCGAGCCCCCGCCCGGCGCGGGGCCGCCCCCGGAGCGGCCCCCGGCCGCCTCCTCGCCCGCCGCACCGGCCACGGCCCCGGCCACCCAAGCGGGCGGCGCCTCCGGAGCCGCGCCGGCGCGGATCGACGTCAAGGCACTCGAACGGGCTCGCGCGCAGGCGGACCGGACCTCCCGCGCGGCGGCGGAAGCGGAGGACGGGCTCGCGCGCGCGGAGCGGGAACTGGCGCGGGGCCGCTCGGGGCTCGACGCGCTCGACGAGCGGATCGCGGGCCTGCGGGAACAGCTCGACTCGGCCCGCGAGGAGCGGGCCCGGCTCAGCGCCGCTGCGGACGCCCTGGGCCGCCGCCACCGGCAGGCCGCTCAGACGGCGAAGACGGCGAGCACGGCAGCCCGAAAGGCCCAGGCGGTCCTCGCCGCGCTCCGGAAGCCTTGTTCTTGAATCCCCATTCATCTATGGTGGAGGCATGCCACGACCACGGGAGTTCGAACCGGAACGGGTCCTGGACGCGGCCATGCTGCGTTTCTGGGAGCGCGGGTACCGCGCCACGTCCATCGAGGACCTGGTGAAGGCGACCGGGGTGAAGCCCGGCAGTATCTACAGCGTCTTCCCCGGTGGGAAGCGTGCCCTGTTCGTGCAGTCCCTGGAGCGCTACTCGAAGCTCGTCGTCCCGCAGAAGCTCGGTGAACTGGACGCGCCCGGCGCCTCGGTGGCCGAGGTGCGCGGCTACTTCGACGGCCTGGTCCGCGATCTGACGAGCCCCGAGGGCCGCCAGGGCTGCCTCCTCGTCAACACCGCGATCGAGAGGGCCGCCGAGGACGACGAGGTCGCCGCCGTCGTGCGCGGCCACCTCGCCCGCCTGGAGCGCTGCATGAGCCGAGCTCTGGAGACCGCGGTGCGGCGCGGCGACGTACGGTCCGACGTGGACCCGGTCGGCGCCGCCCGGCTTCTGGTGGCCACCGCCCAAGGACTGATGGTGGTGGGCAAGGCCAACCCGGACGAGACGGTGCTTCGTTCGATCGTCGACAACGCCTTCGTCGGGCTCGCCCGCACCTGACGCCACCCCTGAGGGGCCCCCTCTTCGGGGTGGCCTCCGCAGACCCCGACCGACCCCTGTGGGTCGCCGCGCACCGCGGCGGCCTCTTTTTCGGCCCAGTAGTTGAATGCCTATTCAAGAATGGAGAGTGGCCATGCGCGCCATCGTCATCTCAGCCTTCGGTGGACCTGAGGTCCTCACCCTCACCGACCTTCCCGATCCGCGGCCCGCCCACGACGAGGTGCTGATCCGGGTCAAGGCGTTCGGCCTCAACCACGCCGAGACGTACATGCGCAGCGGCGCCTGGGGAGAGGTCGCCCCGGTCACCGGTATCGAGTGCGCCGGTGTCGTACAGGCCGACCCGAGCGGACGGCTGGCCGAGGGAACCGCCGTCGTGGCGCTCCTGGGCGGCATGGGTCGTACGAGGAACGGAAGTTACGCCGAGCTGGTGACCGTCCCCGCGAGCAACGTCGTGCCGATCCGGTCCTCGCTGGGGTGGGCCGACCTGGCCGCCTTCCCCGAGGTCTACGCCACCGCGTGGAGCGCCTTGCACGGGAACCTCGCCCTGCGACCCGGCGAGACGGTCCTGGTGCGGGGGGCCACCTCCTCGCTCGGCCAGGCCGCGGTCAACCTGGCCTCCGACCACGGCGCGACCGTGCTGGCCACCACGCGCGACCCGGACCGGGCCGGCCTGTTGAAGGAGATCGGGGCCGATGGGGTGCTCCTCGACGACGGCCGCCTCGCCCCGCAGGTCCGCGCGCGCGGGATCGAGGTGGACGCGGTGCTCGACATCGTGGGCAACAGCGCGCTGCGCGACTCGCTGGCCACCGTCCGCCCGCGCGGCCGGGTCTGTCAGCTCGGTTTCCTCGGAGGCCTCGCCCCCGTCCAGGACTTCGCCCCCCTGGCCGACATGCCCAGTGGTGTGCAGCTCAGCTTCTTCGGCAGCGCCTTCGTCCTGGGGACGGCGGACTTCCCGCTCGCGGAGGTGCCGTTCGACGCGATCTGCCGAAAGGTCGAGGACGGCACCTACCGGGCGCGACCGACCCGGACGTTCGGATTCCACGACGTCGTCGAAGCCCACCGGGTCATGGCCACCGGCCAGGCCCTGGGCAAGATGGTCGTCACCTTGGACTGACCGTCCCCAACTCGACGTGCTCGTCGCCCCGGTGGCCCGGATGGCCGCGCCGTTCCGGTGCGGCCACCCGGGTCTGGACGTGCTATTTTTGTGAGCGATCGTTCAACTAAGGGCAAGGGGGGCTTCGTGGGACGCAAACAGCTCTGGGATCAAGCGGAGGTACTGGCCTCCGCCATGCGGCTGTTCCGCAGCCGCGGCTACCTCGGGGCCTCGCTGAGGGACATCGAAGAGGCGACCGGCTTGCATCCGGGCAGCCTGTACCGGGCCTTCCAGAGCAAGGACGGCTTGTTCTGCGCGGCACTGGACGCCTACAACGACCAGGTGGTGCGGAGCCGGGTCCGGACCCACCTCCTGGAACCGCCGGACCCGGTGGCGGGCATCCGGTCGTTCTTCACCTCGACGTTCGAGACCGGACCCGATGCCGATCCCGATCCGGGTTGTCTGCTCACCAACACGGCCGTCGAATCCTTCGTCGTTCCGCAGGCCGCGGACGCCGTTCGCCGAGGGCTGGAGACGATCGAGTCAGGCTTCGCCGAAGCCCTGACGCGTGCTCGCGCGCTGGGTCTGCTCTCGGTGGCCCTGGACGTCGAGGTCTCGGCGGCCCAGCTGTTGGCCCTGTACCAGGGCCTGTTGGTACTGGTACGGGCCGGAGCCCCCCGCTCGAAACTGCACACCATCACCGACGGCGCGATGGCGTCGATCGGCCCCGTGAAAGAAGGCCTGCGATGAGTGACACACAGCATCTCTGGGAGAACTACGCCGCGTGCTGGTCGGCCGGTCCGGGCGAGCGGCTCGCCGCACTCGGAGCGGTCGCCGTCGACGACGTCGCCTATCGGGACCCGGGCACGGAGGTGCGTGGGCTGACCGAACTGGCCGACTACATGGCCGGGTTCGCCGGCGCGTTCCCCGGCCACCGGTTCCGGATCGAAGAGGTGCTCGAGCACCACGACCGGTCGCTCGCACGGTGGACCCAGCTCGGCGAGCAGGACGAACCCGCCATGTCGGGCGTGAGCACCGCGCGTCACCACGACGGCCGACTCGCCGACATCACCGGGTTCTTCCTCCCCGCCTGAGCGGACACCGCAGCCTCGCCGAGCAGGTGGCCGACCTCCCGGCACTGCTCGGCGGGGTCGGCACGCGGTGGAATTCAGGATGATCGAGTTCGACCAGGACCAAGACCAGGACCAGGACCAGGCCCGCGACCGGGCCCCGGCAGCGGGGCCGCCGGGCCGGGCTCCTTCAACCCGCCGGGGATGCGCGCCGCGGCGGCGTGCAGGGAGCGCAGGGCCAGCAGCAGCACTCCGATGTCGTCCAGGTACACCGGGTCCGGGATCAGGTCCAGGGGCGAGACGGTGTACACGACGGCGACCCAGAACAAGGCCTTGTCGCGCAGCGGGATTCCGGCGTCGAGCAGCAGCCGCCGCGCCGCGAAGACCCTCACCAGCAGCACGGCGGCGGCGACCGCGAGACCGGCGGCGACCACGGCGGCCAGGATGAGCCAGGCTTTTGCGTCCATGGCACCCGTATACCCGGTCCTCCTCCGCGCTACCGGGGCACCTCCTGGGCCTGGTCGTCTTCGACCGGCGGACCGCAAGGACAGCGGGGACCAGTGGGAGCGTGACGACCGCCGTGGGTGCGGGCTTCACGGGGCGCTACTGGTTGGTGGTCGCGGCCGAGGTCCTCGGGCTCCTGGCCGGGCTGCTGGTGATCACCCGCGTCCTGCACGCCCCGCGTGCGACCCTGCCGTGGATCGCCTTCGTGGTCGGCGTGCACTTCTTCGGCCTCGCCGTCGCGCGTCACCGCCATCGCGGTGGTCTCCGGCATCCTCCCCGGTCTCCTGCTCTTCGCCTCGGTGTGGCGCTCCGGCCGCTCCGGTCCCGCCCCGGTGGCGGCGCCGCCAGCGCCCGTGGGATAGCCGCCGCGCTGCCGAGCTGAGCCCGGGCCGTGTCGAGCCGGGCCGAACGGGCCGACACACGGTGCGGTCTCAGCGCGTCGGGGCCGACGGAGCCATGTCGTACGTCACCCACATCGTGCGCGTGGCCACCTGGCCGTACTTCGACCGCGCCCGGTGGTTGTCGTCGGCGGTGTGCGCTTATCGTGTTGACCGGCTCCGGGCGGCAGTGGTGGAGTCGGCACGTGGACAGCATCCCCGCCAACCGGCGGCTCTGGAATCAGATCAGCAACTCCTACCAGCACGCGCACGACCCGCGCATCGGCGCCACACCCCGGCTGTGGGGCATGTACTCCATCCCCGACGCACACCTGCGCGCCCTGGGCGACGTCACCGGCAAGCGTGTCCTCGAACTCGGCTGCGGCGCCGGGCAGTGGTCCAGGGCGCTCGCAGCCGAGGGCGCCCAAGTGGTCGGGTTCGACCTGTCCGAAGCCCAACTCGCCGCAGCGGACCGCGCGATGGGAGCGGCCCGCTACCCGCTCGTGCAAGGCGCCGCCGAGCAACTGCCCTTCGCCGCCGACAGCTTCGACCTCGTGTTCTGCGACTTCGGCGGGCTCAGCTGGGCGCCCCCGCACCTGGCCGTGCCGCAGGCGGCACGCGTCTTGCGCCGAGGCGGGCGCCTGGTGTTCAACGTCGCCAGCCCCTGGTTCGAAGCGTGCTACGACGAAGCCGCCAGCCGCGTGACCACGACGCTGCGGCAGGACTACTTCGGACTGGACACCATCGCCGAAGACGACGGCGCGACCAGCTATCAACTCACCTACGGCGACTGGGTCAGGGTCCTGCGCGGCGCGGGTCTCGTCATCGACGACCTCATCGAGCCGCGGCCCGAGGTCGGAACGCCCAACGGCTACAACGAAACCGACCCACCCGACTGGGCACACCGCTGGCCGGCGGAACTGCTCTGGGTCACCCACAAACCGTAAGCTGGCGCCATGATCAAGGGCGTGATGTTCGACTTTTCCGGGACCCTCTTCCGGATCGAACCGACGGCGCAGTGGCTGCGCGCGGTGGCAGCCGAAGCCGGTCTGGCCTTCTCCAGTGGTGAACTCGACGCGTGCGCCCGTCGGTTGGAAGAGTGCGGAGCTCAGCCCGGAGGGCTGCCTCCGCGCCACGTGCCACCCCATCTGGAGGCACTGTGGCGGGAGCGCGATCTGACCGCCGAACGGCACCGGGCCGCCTATACGGCCCTCACCAGGGAGGCGAAGCTGCCGTCAGCCGACCTGGCCGAGGCTCTGTACGACCGTTCTCAGGGGTCTGACGCGTGGCAGCCGTATCCTGACGCCGAGGAAACCCTGCGCGCCCTGCGCGGGCGAGGCATACCGGTCGCTGTCGTGAGCAACATCGGCTGGGACGTGCGCCCCCTCTTCCGCGACCACGGTGTCGATGACCTCGTGGACGCCTACTTCCTCTCCTTCGAGTGCGGGGTGGAGAAGCCCGGTCCCCGGATCTTCGAGATGGCGTGCGACGGGCTCGGAGTGGCGCCCGGCGATGCGCTCATGGTGGGAGACGATCGCGTCGCGGACGTCGGCGCCGCCGCCCTGGGGTGTCGGGTCCACCTCGTCGATCCCTTGCCCGTGGACCGGCGTCCCGGCGCGCTGGCAGAGGTGCTCCAACTCCTCTGACGCTGTCGGGCTCCCGACTGGGCAGCGGAGCGTCTGCCGTCAGGCGCGGCGCAATCCGGCCCGTACCGCTCGCTCGACCGGCGACGGCGCCGAGCCGCCGCCCAGGTCGAGGAGCCCACTCGGCTCCAGCGGCGGCTGGGCGAGGAAGCGCGGCGCGCTCCCGCCGTGCCGCTGGGCAGCGTGGATCAGGAACGGGTGGCAGAGGAACACGTCCCCCGCCTCTCCGGTCGCGGCCACCTCGCGGCGGCCCTCCGACGCCGGAACGGCGTCCGCGCACAAGGGGAACCACGGCCGGCCCTCCTCGCCCGCGCCGTCGAGCAGCGGCGGCAGGTCGAGGTGCGAGCCGGACCGTATCCGGGTCGGCGCGTCGTCCGGGCCGACATCGGTGAAGAGGAACAGCATGAGCAGCGCGCGCCCGCGCGAGCGCAGGTTCACCCGGTATTCCCCCGCCTCCCCGGTCCAGCCCGCGTCGAGGTGCCAGCCGTCGTCACCGGGGTCCTTCTCGCTCGGGAAGCGGAGCGGGAAGGTGCCCAACCCGAGCGGAGCGCGCCAGCGGCCCGCCCCCACCAGCTGGTCGTACGCCTCGTGCAGCGCCGGGGTGTTGGCCGCCTCGCGGAACGCGGGCGTGCCCATGGCCCCGATGCGTACGACGGGCTCCGTCCAGCCCGCGGGATCGTCGGGGGAGCAACCACTCGCCTCCCACAACTGCGCACGGCAGTCCTCCACCGTGGCCCGGGGGACGGCGCCCCGGACACGGACGAAACCATCCGCGACGAAGGACTCGATCTCCTGGTCGGTCAACAACGGTCTTTCCCCACAGGCTCGGCTCGGCGGCTACGGCTACCCGGCCAGCCTCACCAAGTGGCGGCGGCGGCGCACGGCAACCGGGTTTCCCCACGCCGAACGGAGACAGCGGGCGCGGGGCCGCCGCTCGCCACGGGCTCGGTCAGGACAGGATCTCGATGTACCCGTCCGTTCCGTGCACGCGGATCCGCTGGCCGTCCCGAATCAGCCGGGTGGCCCGGTCCACGCCCACGACCGCCGGCAGGCCGTACTCCCGGGCGATCACCGCGCCGTGGGTCATCAAGCCGCCCACCTCCGTGACCAGGCCCGCGATGGCGACGAACACCGGCGACCAGCTGGGGTCGGTGAAGGCTGTGACCAGGATGTCGCCCGCTTCCAGGTCGGCCTCCGCCATGTCGAGGACGACGCGGGCCCGCCCCTCGATGGTCCCCGCGGAGACAGGGAGCCCGACCAGCGCGCCGGCCGGTGCGTCGTCGCGCCGGTAAGACCCGGTCACGGCCTCGCCCTCCGAGGTGAGCACCCGGGGCGGCGTGAGGCCCTCGTACGACCGGAACGCGTCCGTGCGCCGCTGGATGAGCCGGCCGTCCACCTGGTTCGTCCGCGCGACGTCGTGGAGTTCCTGGAAGGTGAGGTAGAAGATGTCCTCCTTCTCCCGCAGTACGTCAGCCCGCACGAGGCGTTCGGCCTCGTCCATCAGGGCCCGCTTGTAGACGAAGGAGCGGCTGACGATGCCGTACTTCGGGTACTCCCGGTAGCCGATGAAGGACCGCACCTGGTCGATCATCCGCTTGACCTCGGCGGCCTTGCGCTCCCCGTCCGGCAGGGCCCGCAGGCGTGCCAGCACCTCCTGTTCCTTCTGCTCCGCTTTCTGCCGCCCCTCCTCGAAGCGCCGCCCGGCGGCGCCCGGCTCGAAGTTCCTGACGTTGTCGAGGAGTACGGGCACGAGCGTGGTGGGGCGCTCGCGCCAACGCGGCCTCGTGATGTCGATCTCGCCGACGCAGCGCATGCCGTACCGCTCGAGATACGCGTCGATGGCGCCGCGCGCTTCGGTCCCGCCCGCGACCTTCGCCAGCTCCTCCAGGAAGCCCTCGTCCTGGGAGCCCTCGTCCTGGACGCCCCGCAGGAACGCCACGACCTCCGGATGCCGTCGGATCACGTCCGCGACGTCGAGCAGCGCCAGTCCCATCTCCGACGTGATGTTGTCGGGGGCGGACAGGGTGAGGGTGTCCGCCGCGTTCTTCTCGCCCAGCCACTCCTGCAGGGTGTCGTTGAGCCACCAGGTGGCTTCCATCCCCGCCATGATGGCCCGCAGGTTCAGCGGATCGCCGAGGACCCGCTTGTGCTCCTCGAAGGCTTCCAGGAGGAAGTCGAACAGCTCCGGTCCGCTCTTCGTCCGGATGTCGCGTTCCAGGGCCGCGACGGACATCTCGCTGCGCTCGATCAGCTCCGCGACGATGGCCGGATCGGTCTCGGCGGGGGCGGGGGCGGGGACGGCCACGGCCGGGGTGGACGCGCCCGTCCCGGACGCGGCGCCGGACGATGTGCCTGCGGGCCCCGCGTCCGGGAGCGACGGGATGAAATCGCCGCGGTCGAGTACGGTCTCCAGCGCGTCCCTGACCAGCGGATCGCCCCGCCCGATGAGGTCGAGCAGCCCGGCGCGGCTCGTCGGCGCGGCCAGGCGCGCGGTGACGTCGACGAACAGCCTCCCGCCGGCCTCGTGCATCGGCACCATGGCCGTCAGCTGCCACACCGACAGCCCCAGGGGCTTCATGGGGTCGGTCATCATCTGCTGATGGCCGACGGACACGTAGACGTGGTTCTCCTGGTCATCGGCCCGGGGGATGGGGAACAGCGTCGTGATCGGGCGGCTCTGGACGATCTGGAATTCCTCGTCGGCCAGGCACCATTCGATGTCCTGCGGGCGGCCGAAGTGCGTCTCGATCCGCCGCCCGAGCTGTACGAGCCGTACGACCTGCGCATCCGTCAGCGCCGGCAGCTCCTGTCGGCGCGCGTCGATCGCCACTTCCCTGGTACCGCCGCTCGGCTCGGCGTGAACGGCGAGGTGTTTGGCGGCGATCGACTTGGCGATGATTTCGCCGCCCCGCACCCGGTAGACGTCCGGGTTCACCAGGCCGGATACGAGGGCCTCGCCGAGGCCGAAACCGGCGTCGACGGTCGCGACCCGCCGGTTGCCCGAGACCGGGTCGGCCGTGAAGAGGATGCCGGCCGCGTGCGGGAAGACCATGCGCTGCACGACCACGGCCATGTGGACCGTCCGGTGGTCGATGCCGTTGCGCTGGCGGTAGGTGACGGCCCGCTCGGTGAACAGCGAGGCCCAGCACTGGCTGACGTGCCGGAGGATCGCCGTCGGCCCCACGACGTTCAGGTACGTGTCCTGCTGGCCGGCGAAGGAAGCCGTCGGCAGGTCCTCGGCCGTTGCGCTGGACCGGACGGCGTACGCGGCCCGCTCGCCCAGCGGGACGAGCGCGCTGGTGATCGCCGCCGCGAGATCGCCCGGGATCTCGACCCCTTCGATGGTCCTGCGGATCTCCGCGCTGAGCGTGCGGATCGCCTCCCGGTCGTCCGGGTCCAGGTGTGAGAGCCGCTCGAGCCGGTCCTCGACCGCGGGCGCCTCCGCCATGATCCGCCGGAAGGCGTCCGTCGTCACGCAGAAACCGGGCGGCACACGGATGCCGTCGATCCGCGACAGCCCGCCCAGGTGAGCGCCCTTGCCGCCGACGACCGCGAGCTGCGTCTCGTCGACCTCCCGCAGATCCCGTACGTACTGCTCGATCATCGCGCCACCTCCGAGGGGGTCGTGTCCCGTCCTACTACCGCACTGGCCGGTCGAAGCACCGGCGCCTCCCGCTCTGTCGACCCTGTTGAGTGTGTCGAACGTCTTGTCAGCCACGCCCTCGTCCCCGTCTCTGGCTGCCGTACCGCTGCCGTACCCCTGCCGCATTCCCGCCGCATCCCTACGGGTTCGGGCTTCAGCGGACGATTTTGCGTCACCACCGGGGCCTTGCCGCAAGCCCCCCAGTGCGCTATAAGTTGGAGAGGGCAAGGAGAGCGATCTCCTTGCCTTTGTTGTTTTCTCTTCAAGGCGCCCGCCGGGCCGCCACGCGCTCCATACCCTGTCCGTGGGGGAGACCCGGCAGGCCCTGTGGGACTTCGTCTACCGCAGCGGACACCTGGAGGCGATGCACGGGCCCCGCGACGGGTTCGAACGGCACGTCGAGGCACACCTGGTGCTCTGGTGGGTCCCGGCCGGCCATCTCCCGACGGTCGGCGAGGCCTTGGAGCGCCTGGCGGACCTGCGGGCGCACGGGCCGCCGCCCCGCGCGTTCACCTTCGCCTCCGCTTACACCGCCGCCGGGCCCTCGTCGCGGATCTCCGGGGCGTGGGTCGCGGACCGGGTGGCCGTACGCCGGAACCCCGCCAGGGCGGGGAACAGCGCCTCGATGTCGACGGGACGCGGGGGAGTGGTACGGGTCAGGGGAGTGCTCCTCGGTATTCCGGCAGGCACGCCGCATGCCGGACGGGGGGTGGGCGGGCCGCCGGCGCGGGTCAGTGACCGGCCAACAGCTTCACGGCGACCACACCCAGACCGATCGCGGTGTTGAGGGCGGCGGTCACCAAGGCCCGCACCGGGCCCGCCCCGACCCGCCGCCCACCGACGAAACCCCACAGGGCCAGCGCCACGACCTCGCTGCCCACGGAGATCCACAGCGCCGTGGTCAGCTCCATCACGCCCGCCGCGGACAGCCCGATCAGCAGCACGGGGCCGACGGCGCAGGTCAGCAGCGGACTACTGGTGAACAGGGCGCGCCGTACCTCCCGAACCGTGGGCCTGCGTCCGTGCGCGACCGGATGCGCCTGCACGTCCGCCACCAGAGTCGCCAACCACAGACCCAGCGCCGTCACCACGACCGAGACCGCCGCACCCCGGTGCGTGGGATGCCCGCCCTGCGCCAGGCCCACCAGCACGGCGAGCAAGGTGAGCGAGGCGTAGATGCGCTCCTTGAGCCGCTCGCCCAACACCTCGGACCGCCCGTGCTCAACAGCTTCCGGCGTCGTGTTTCCTTCGGTCATGAGCGCACTTTAGGGGCAGCGGCGAGGGCGGGCGTAAGGGGCGGCCGATGGCGCGGGCGGCCGCGGCGGAGAAGTCAGCGCGTCCGGCCCTCGCGGGGAAGCAGGAAGGCCGCCAGCGAGAGCGCGAGGGCCAAGGCGGCGCTCGCGACGGCGAACGCCGCTCGGGTGGCCGTGGGCGTGATGATGCCGACCGCGTCGGAGAGGTCGTTGTTGACGGCCAGGACGACCGCCCCCGCCACGGCCAGCCCGATCGCGCCACCCAGCTGACGCAGCGTCGAGCGCAGGACCGAGGCGTCGGCCCGTTTGTCCGCGGGGACGACCCGCATCAGTTCCGCGCTGAGGGCGGGGACCGGCAGGCCGGTCCCGAGTCCCGTGAGGATCATCCCGGGGACCTGCCAGACGTACACCTGGGACGGCAGGGCGACGGTCCACGCGGCCGCGCCGATGGTGGCGGCCGTGAGACCGGCCAGGACGGGCACCCTGGCCGACCCCGTACGGTCGCGCAGGAATCCGGACAGGAAGGTGCCGGTCGCCGAAGCCACCACCAGAGGGAGCAGAGCGATGCCGGTGGCCAGGAGCGAGAGGTGCATGGACTGCCTCAGGAACAGCGTGCCGTGCACCAGCACGACCAGCTGAGGTCCCTGCACGAGGAAGGTGAGGGCCACCCCCACGGCGTACGGGCGGATGCGCAGCAGCCGCAGGTCGACGAGGGGCCGGGGGGACCGGAGGAGGAGCCGCACCCCCACGGCCACGGTCACCGCGCCCGCGGCGAGTGCGGCGAGGGTCCGGGGATCGGCGACCCCCCAGTTGCCGCACTGGTAGAGGCCGAGGACGAGCAGCACCATGGAGGAGACCATCAGGAGCGGCTGCATGATGCTGAGCGGGCCACCCTGCGGCTCGTTGGTCAAGCGTGCCCGGGTCATCAGCCACAGGGACACCGCGCCGACCGGCACGTTGATGAGGAAGACCGAGCGCCACCCGAGGAGTTGGGTGAGGAACGCCCCCACGATCGGGCCGACGACCAGGAAGACCTGAGCCAGACCCGCGTAGACGGAGAGCGCCTTGCCCCGCCTGCGCTCCTCGTACACCTCGGTGATCAGAGCCGTACCGACCGGCATCAACAGGGCGGCGCCGATGCCCTGCACGGCCCTCGCCGTCAGCAGGAACGGCTCGGCGGAATCACCGTGCGGTGCGAGGGCGCAGACCCCGGAAGCGAGGGCGAAGACCGTAATCCCGGACCGGAAGGCGGTCAGCAGCCCGAACCTCCGGACCAGCATGCCGCCCACCGGCACGAACGCGGCCAGCGCCAGGATGTAGACGAGCACCACTCCGTGCGTGACGAAGGTGGTCAGCCCCAGGCTGCGCGCCATCGGCTCGAGGGCCACCGCGACGACGGTCTGATCGATGCTGATCATTCCCGCGGCGCATCCCACGGCGGGGACGACGTAGTGCCTGCGCGATGTCGGACGGTCTCCGGTGACGGCCGACGTTTCGGACGTGACGCCTGCTCCTGACGGGTGAAAGCACCTCCGGACAGGCCGGGCGGGTGCGCGGCTGACTTCTCGTGCCTGCCCGACCAGTATGGGGTGGAAGGACACCGATACACCGCGGACGCCGCCGACCCGGGCGTGGCGCCCCCCGGACGGCCCCCGCCCCGCAGGGCGGTCGGCCGGGCGGGGCTATCCGCCCACCACCTTGTTGTAGCGCAGGGCGACGTAGCCGGAGGCGGCGTGGCCCGCTATACGGGCGTCGGAGCCGCCGTTGAGGTAGTCCTGGCCGCGCATCATGTCGTCCGAGGTGTTGGCCTCGTGGATGTACGAGAACTTGCCTGCGGCCTTGTCGACCCACCTCTCGAAGAGCACGACGTGTCCGTCGAGGGTGTTCAGCGCGTCGCCGGGCTGGAGGTCGGACTTGGAGATGGGGGTGCCGATGTTCGCCAGACTGGCCGTCGTGTAGCTGGAGTTGGCGTGCCAGGCCATGGAGACGAAGCCGGAGCAGTCGGTGCGGTAGACGTGGTCGCCCTCCGGGTCCGAGGCCGAGGCACCCTGGTTGTACGGGACATCACGGCCCAGCCAGTTGACGGCGCGGCTCATGACCTCGCTGCGGGTGATCTGACCGCCCTGGCTGGAGGGGTTGGGGGTAGAGGGCACGGGCGGCTGGTAGGTGCAGTCGCCGGCGTAGGCGGAGAGCAGGGTCTGGGTCCAACCACTCGCGTCGACCGGGTCGTTCGGGTGGTAGGCGATGTCGTCGCCCTTGCCGTCGGTGGGGTCGGCGTCGTGGTACCAGTACATCCCGCCGTTGGTGCGGCCGTAGTAGAGACCGCCGCCGGGCGAGACCAGGCTGTCGACCGCTGACCAGCCGTCAGTCTTGAGTTCCGACCGCTCCCAGTCGCCGACGCCGTTGATCTGGTACGACAGCAGCTTGCCGTCGGACGTGCTGCCGATGAGGACGTCGTCGCCGACGGCGGCGAGGGTCTTGAGGACGAAGCCGTCGTCGATCACCACGTGCTTGGCGATGTGGGCCGGGCCCGAGGGCTTGGGCTGGGAGACGTTGTAGCGGTGGAGCTGGCCGGAGACCGTGCCGTAGAGGTGGCCCGCGCCGTCGTAGGCCATCTTGTCGAAGGTCCAGCCGCCGTCCCAGATCTTGGTGACACCGGCCAGGGCAAGGGCGTTGTCGTTGGTCTGCACGTCGACGCGGTACAGGTCGCCAGCCGTCGAGGTCACCAGGACGGTGTTGAAGTTGAGGGTGGCCATCGCCTTGGGCGTGAAGCCGAGGTTCGTGCCGATCAGCGTCTTGACGCGGTCCCCGGTGTTCGGGGATATGGCCGTGTAGGTGAGGCGTCCGTCGGCGAGGGTGCCGTAGATCGACACGTCACCGCCACAGATGGCGGCGGCCTGGGCCGGCGCCGAGCTGAGCGTGACCAGGCCGAGGGTCGTGACCCCGACGGCGAGGGAGGCGGCGAAGCGGAGCGTGCGGGACGAGGAGGGCATGGGTGTCTCCAGGTTCGGGGCAGCCCGGACGTACGTGCGCCGGGCCGAAGGGGTGAGGAGAAGCGGGGAGGGCGGGGGAGGCGGTCGCGGTCCGGAAGCGGCTCAGTACCAGTTGTGGTTCACGAAGTGGGTCCAGGCACCGCAGGGGGTGTCGTACTGGCCGTCGATGTAGGACAGGCCCCACCTGATCTGGGTGACGGGGTTGGTGCGCCAGTCGTCACCGAAGGCATCCATCTTGGAGCCGGGGAGGGCCTGCGGAATGCCGTACGCGGAGGAGCCGGGGTTGTCGGCCCAGTAGCGCCAGCCGCTCTCCTTGTCCCAGAGCTGTTCCAGGCAGTTCCACTGGGTGCTGCTGTTCCAGGAGCCGCCGTCGTACGCGTTCATCAGGTCGCGGCCGACCGCCTTCACGGCGGGGATGTCCGTACCGTCGAGCGGCGGCGTGGTGGTGGTGCAGGCGAAGGTCTCCGGCTGCGCGGAGAGCAGCTTCTGCGTCCAGCCCCCGGTGTTGACCGGGGTGTCGTTGTGGTAGGCGATGTCGGCGCCGCTGCCGTCGGCCGGGTTGGCGTCCTTGTACCAGTACATGGCGCCCGTGGTTTCGATCCGGCCGTAGTAGAGGCCGCCGCCGGGCGACACGACCTGGTCGAAGCCGGACCAGCCGGAGGGCTTGAGGTCGTCGCGGTTCCAGGTGCCGTCGGCGTTGACCTTGTACGACAGGAGGGCGCCGGCCGAGGTGGTCGCGAGCAGCCGGTCGTCGGCGGCGGCGGTCAGGGTCTTCAGCACGAAGCCGCTGCCCATCTCCTTGCGCTGACCGATGTGGGCCGCGCCGGTGGGTTTGGGCTGCGATACCAGGTACTGGAGGAGGAGGCCGCCGGCCGTGCCGTAGAGGTGACCGTGTCCGTCGTAGGTGAGCTTGTCGTGGGTCCAGCCGCTGTCGAAGATCTTGACGGGCGGGCGCTCCAGGGTGAGGGACGTGTTGTTGGTCAGGACGTCGACGCGGTAGAGGGCGCCGCTGGTCGATGTCACCAGCACCGTATTGAAGTTGAGGGTCGCCATCGCCCTGGGCTCGAACCCCAGGTCCGCGCCGGTGAGCACCTTCTTCAGCTGACCCGTGGCCGGGGTGATGGTACTGAAGGTGAGGCGGCCGTCGGGCAGGATGCCGTAGATCGAGGCGGTCCCGCCGCAGGTCGTGGCGGCCTGCGCGGCCGGGGCGGTGGTGAGCGCGGCGGCGGTGAGCAGCCCCGCCCCGAGGGCGCCGGAGAGGGCGACGGCGGTGGTTCTGCGGGCAGCCTGACGGAGGGTGGTGGGCACTGCGTTCCCCCTAGGAACGTTCGCGGCCGGGCGGAGACGCACCGGCGGACAGCGGTTCAGCGGCGGGTCAGGTCGGTGCGGTAGCCGTGGGAGGTGAGGGAGATCCGGGCCCGCTCGACGAGGGCGTGGGCCTGGGCGAGCGCCGCGGCTTCGGAGTCGGCGCGCAGGAAGAGGTAGACGTCCACTCCGTCGTCGGAGGCCTTGGCCCGCAGGTGCTCCAGACCCAGTAGGGGAGCGGCGTGCGCCCAGATCAGGTCGGAGACGAGCGCGAGCACGCGGTCCTGGGCGGCCCCGCGGGAAGGCCCGGCGAGGGAGACGCGGATGGTGTGCACCGCGGGCTAGTCCCCGTTGACGCGGTACGCGGCGGACCCGGGCGCCGTGTCCCAGTTGATGCTGTCCGGGCTCGACGCGGGGGGAGCGTCCCAGTTGATGCTGTCCGCGCTCGACGCGGGAGGAGCGTCCCAGTTGATGCTGGCGTCACCGGCGGCGCTGACGCGGTGGCCTCCGGAGGTGGCACCCGAGGCGGCGGCGGTGATGCCGCCGGCGCACAGCAGGGCGGAGACGGCGGCTGCGGCGGCGAAGCGTGCGGTGCGGGACATGGGATCCCCCTGGATCGGAAGTCGTTGCTGCCCGGCCCGAGTCGGGGACTGCGCCCCCGCCGTTCCGGTGGTCCCCATGGTGCTGCCGTGCCGAACGGCGGAGAAGGGATCCCGACCGTCACCAAGGGGCCTGGCACCTTGGTGACACGACGCGTTTGCCATCATGTCCACGTCCGCTCGTAGTGGGCGGGGCGGAATTCCGCTGGGGGGCTGGGGACATGCTGGAAGCACTGGGCCTTGGGGCCGACGTCGAAGCCGTGTACCGAGGGATGCTGGCCGACGCCTCGGGCGGGGTGGCCGAGCTGGGCGCGCGCCTGGGCATGCCCGAGGCGCGGGTCCGCGAGGGCCTGGACCGGCTCGTCGACCTCGACCTGCTCAGACCGTCACGGGACAGTCCGGGCGCGCTGCGGGCGGTGAGCCCGGAACTGGGCCTGGAGCTGCTGCTCCGCCGCCAGGAGGAGGAACTGGCGCGACAGCAGCGGGATTTGGCGCGCAGTAAGGCCGCCGCGGCACAGGTGGTCTCCGAATATGCCGGGCTCCGCCCGAACACCGAGACCGACGGCGCGGAGCGGCTCGTCGGGATGGACGCCATCCAGAGCCGTCTCGAGAAGCTCGCCCACGGACTGGTCCGGGAATGCCTGGCGATCCTGCCGGGCGGCGCGCTGTCCGAGGCGAGTCTGGAGGCTTCCCGCCCCCTGGACCAACGGGCATTGAGCCGCGGCATCGAGATGCGCTCGGTCTACCAGGACAGCACCCGCAACGATCCGACGACACTGGCCTACGCCCGGTGGCTGACCGAGCAGGGCGCCCAGGTCCGCACCAGTCCGCTGCTTCCGCCGCGCCTCCTGGTGTTCGACCGCACCGTCGCGGTCGTCCCCATCGACCCGCAGAACTCCCGCCTGGGCGCCCTGTGCACCAGCGCACCCGGCATCGTCGCCTCGCTCGTCAGCCTGTTCGAGCAGACCTGGGAGTCCGCCGTCCCCCTGGGGGCGGACCGGCCGCGGCCCAGCGACACCCGCCCCACCACGGCCGAGCTGGAATTACTGAAGCTGCTGGCCTCGGGGATGACCGACGAGACGGCCGCGAAGCGCCTGGGCGTGTCCCTGCGTACCGTCAGACGTCAGATGGCCGCCCTCATGGAACGCCTCCACGCGACCAGCCGGTTCGAAGCGGGGCTCAAGGCGGCGCAGCAGGGCTGGCTGTGAGCAGAGCCGCCGGGAACCGGGGCTCGCCCGCCGCCTCCCTGCCCTGACCCCGTCGGGCCGCCGCCTTCTGGGCCGGGACGATCCCCTGGCGAGATCCGAAAGAGACACCCCCTAGCCGAACTGGTGGCCGGCCACATCGCCGCCCGGGTCATCGGCCAGTACCACCGCCGCCTTGATCCGTTTGCCGACCGGCTCGCGATGCACCTCGAAGCTCCGGCAGACGGCCATGACGATCTCGAGCCCGTGCTGGCCCACCCGCTCCGGATCCGCCGGCCTGGCGGTGGGCATGACCGGAGCGCTGTCCCACACCGTGACCTCGACGGCGCCGCCGTTCAGCTCCAGGGTCAGCAGGCAGGGACCCGGGGCATAGGTGCGGGCATTCGTCACCAGCTCGCTGACGACGAGCTCCACGACCTCCATCGCTCGCGCGGACACCGGAAACCCGTGGGCAGCCTGCACGCGGGCCAGGAACGACCGGGCCAGATCGCGGGCCCGGGCGATCTTGTCACCGCTCTCGAAAGCGGCGGACACCCCCATGGGCCCACTGAACAGGACCTGCCGGCCCTTACCGGCTTCCACCTGGCTCATGCGTCCCGCCTTCACCTCGAGCGTCCTCCACTGGCCGGGGTCGTATACCCGGTCTGGTCCGGAGCATGCGGGTGAGAATCATCCGAGAGATGGCGGGTTGGGAGTGAGTGGCGGGGCGGGAGCAGTCAGCCGCCGCTTCAGGGGTGGCGGGCCAGCAAGTGGGCGTCGAGAAAGCCGCGTTCGGAGGCCGGGTCGTGGAGCAGCCGGGCAAACGGGACGAGTCCGGCTTCGACCAGCATCTCGCCGAACCGGTCGACCGGCCAGCTGTACGCGGGTGTCACCTTGTGATCGAAACGGACCGGTTCCGGCCCTTCGGTCGCGAAGAACGAGACCAGGAGCAGGCCCCCCGGTGCCAGGACGCGGGCCTGCTCGGCGAGGAGCCGCGGTACTTCCGCGGGCGGGGTATGGATCATCGAGTAGTGGGCCAGGATGCCGCCGAGCGTGCGGTCCTCGAGCGGCAGGGACTCCATCCGGGCCTCGTCGAACCGCAGCGCCGGATGGGCCCGCCGGGCGTGGTCGACCATGGCCGGGGAAAGGTCGAGACCGAACGCATCCAGCCCCAGGTCGTGCAGCATGGCCGTCAGATGCCCGGGCCCGCACCCGACGTCGGCTGCCCGCACGTTCCCCGTCGCGCGTATGAGCTCGGCGAAGGTGCCGATCATGGCTCGCGAGAACGGCCGCTCCTCCAGCCGGTTGGCGAACAGCGATGCGTACAGCTCGACGACCCCGTCGTAGGCCGCCCTGGTCTCGTCCTGGTGCTCCATCACGGGAGGGAAAGTAACACCCTTGCCGGGAGCGGGTCAGGGCCGATATCCCCACACGAGGTGCTTCGTGCATTCGGTCCGCCGGGGGCGTCGGTCAGGCGGTGCAGCGGATCATGGTCAGCGGCCGGTTCGAGGCGTAGTCCGCCCAGAACTCCTCGCCGAACGCCTCCACGCCCGCATCCGAGACGTCCAGCCGAACCCATTCGATCCCGGTGAATCCGGCCGCTGTCAGCGTCTGCTCGAAGGTCTCCTTCGACGGTGTGGTGGCCTCGAACGAGACCGGCGGATCCAGCAGCGCCGTGATCCGCGTTCCCCGGCCGATCTCGTTGTCCTTACCGGTCGACTCGCACAAGAACCCGTACTTCTCCAGCGAGGGGCCGCTGAAGTCGTATTCCGGGCTCTGCGCGAACAGGAAGAACGCACCGCCGGGGACGAGACTGCGCCGGATGTTGCGCATCATCTGCCCGATCTCGGCGACGTCGCCGGCGTAGTTGAACGCCTGCACCGCCACCGCGATGTCGAACGGCTGAGCGAAAGCCTGCAGGGTGGCCGTATCGCCGACCTCGTACTCGATGCCGAGGGGCTCCGCCTTCTCCAGGGAGTTGGCCGCATCGATCATCGCGCCGGAGATGTCGAACCCGAAGACATGGGACGCGCCACGGCGCTTGAGCTCGCGGCTGTAGAAGCCGGTACCGCATGCGATGTCGAGAACGGACTTGCCGGTGACGTCGCCGACCAGGGCGAGGAAGCCCGGTACCTCCGCGTAGCGAATGATGGGCAGGGTCTTGAAGCCTTCGAATGCCTCGCCGATGTTGTCGTACAACTGACCACTCATCGTGGTGGTTCCCCTCGATTTGTGGCGTCGGCTCCAGAACGAGCCGCGGCCCTCATCGGGAAGTCTTCGCCATGATCGACGGCCCCTCGTACTGGTGGAAACTACGAACCTACGGGGACAGGCGCCGAGTTGTACACAAAGCGGCCCGCCGATGGCCAAGGCATCTGGCGCAGCTCCAAGCTCCAGGCCACCCTCGGAACGCGCCGGCCACCCCGCCGCACCCCGCCCCACCCCGCCCGCTCCGCGCCGGCCGTGTGAGGCGGAACCGGGGCCGCCTTACCGGCCCCGTTAGACGGCGCGCTCCGGGGTATACGGGCCGCATGTCCGGACAACACGCGCGCCCGACGAGCACTCTGTCCACCCCTGCACCAACTGGCTCGCCGAGGGCGCCCGTTGGTCAGAGGGAAGCCAGGCACTCCCGCCGACCACACCTCCTGGGCCGCCTCCGGCGCCGGCTGCTCGCCTACCGCGAAGTGGAGTTCCTGTCCTCACACCTTCCCGGGGACCCGGGCCCCGGGAAGGAATGCCTCCTCCTGGTCCACGTCCGCAAGGTGGTCGGGCAGGTCCAGTACCGGATCTGCTCGGACTGCGCGGAAGCCGTCATCACCGACATCCACATCGATGACCACTTCCTGACCACGGGACTGGGCACCCGCGCGCTGTCCCATCTGCGCTCCCGCCATCCCGACATGACCTGGCGCAGCACCCTGAGCCTGCGCACCCCCCGCGACCTGCTGCGCCGGATGCGGATCCTGCCGATGGCCGCCGACAGGCAGTGCCCGCACACCACGCCCTGACGGATCGATCCCCCGCGGCCCCCGGGGTCCCACCTGTGGGACCCCGGGGGCCGCGGGGGCGGAAAGCCGGATCAGCTGTGCAGGGTGGCCGCGATGGCGAGAGCGCCCGGGGCCGCGGGCAGGCCCTCCAGCGGCACGGTCACGGGAGCGCCCCAGGTGCGGTCCGTGTGGCGGGTGATCTGCAGGATCCTGCCGTCAAGGGTGGTGACGGCGACCTGCAGCTCCCCGTTGACGGTGGCGGCGGAGAGGGACGTGGCGGTGATGGTGCCGAGGTAGGGCTTCAGGTCACCGAAGGGGCTCCACGTGCCATCGGGGTTGCGGAGCGCGTGGTACTGGCGGGTGCCGTTGTCGGTGACGACGGTGAAGTGCGTCCCGTCGTTGGCGCCGGCCATGCTGATCGCGGTGATGGGGCCGGTGCTGCCGGCGGCCTGGGCCACATTGCCCCAGGGCAGCCAGGTTCCGTTGGCCTGACGGATGCTGTGATACGGCTTTCCGCCGCTGACGAGGCCGACCTGGAGCTCGCCCCGGACGCTGGCGGTCGCGGCGGCCGTGACGTTGCTGACGGAGCCGGAGCTGACGTCGCGGAAGGGGGTCCAGTTGCCCGTCGCGTCGCGGAGGGTGTGGAAGGCCTTTCCGTCGGCGACGGCCACGACGTGGAGGTCGTAGCCGATGGAGACGGCCGAGACCTGGGTGAGGTGGCCAAGGGTGTTGGCCGCGGCGAAGACGTCTCCGAACCGGCCCCAGGTGCCGTCCGCCTTGCGGATGGTGTGGAAGAGACCGCCGTTTGCGCTGATGGCCAGTACGTGCGTGTCACCGTTGATGCCGGCCACGGCGGAGCTGCGGATTCCACCCAGGCTGTTGACCTTGCTCTGGAGGTCGGTGAACCCGGTCCAGGAGCCGTCGGGCAGGCGAATGCCCTGGTAGAGGCTGCTACCGGACTGTACGAGGGTCTCGGTCTGCCAGCCCGGCGTCGTGGCGCGGTATCCGTCGATCCACTCCCGCAGGTCGTCGACGCGGGCGGCGATCGCGCCCGTACGGGTCTCGGCGGGGTTGCCTCCGAAGCAGCCACCCTGCCAGGAGCGGCTGTTGACGCCTACGAGCTCGCCGGCGGTATTGAGCAGAGGGCCGCCCGTGTCGCCCTTGCAGAGGGAGTCGGTGCCCTTGCCGGTGATCGTGAGGCCGGTGGCGTCCGCGGCGTTCACGGTGAAGGAACCGGTGTGGATCTTGTCGGGCACCCACTCGGTCTTGGTCCGCCCGAAGCCGGCGGCCGTCAGATCGGCACCTGCCACGGGTGCCGCGCTCGCGCGCTTGACACCGGCGAGAGCGGTCGCGGGGGTGGCCAGACGGGCGAGGACGACATCACGGTCGGCGCGCGGAGCGATCTCGGTGATCTCGATGGTCTTGCCGTCGCCGAGGGTTGCCGTGGTCTTCAGCGCCGGCTTACCGGCCGGGACGGTCGTACCGGGCGTCGTCGCGAAGCAACTGGCGGCGGTCAGGAGCCAGTTGGCGTCGACCAGCGTGCCGGTGCAGCCACGGCTGCTGGTCTCGTCGCCGATGACCAGCTTCGCGGTGAAGGCGTACTGACCGGCGAGCGCATCGGGACCCGCGACGGCCTGGGCGGATCCGGCCGATACGAGGCCTGCCGCGACGGCGGTGGCGGTCGCGGTGGCGGTGACGAGTAGGCCGGTCACCCGCGCGGGGGAGAAACGAGGTTCAGTCATGATCTTCTTTCGGAGCGTAAGGAATGAGCCGCTGCCGTCGGCAGTGACGTCCGGTGTGTGCCCGGCGCGTGAGGGCGGGGCCCGGCGGCGGTTACTTGGAAGTCCTGATCTCCAGAAGCATGAAATCGCGGCCCTGCTCGTCCGCCGTTTCACCCACGGCGGTCCACGAATCCTTGCTGACGGTGAACGACTTCTCCTCGGTGCCCGTGGTCATGTTGACCTGCGAGGAGTATGCGTTTCCCTTGATTCCGAACACTGCGGGAATTTCCAGGCTGAGATAGCCCTTGTCCCCGGTGACCCGGAAGCAGATCTTCTCGTTCTGGTGAGAGAAGACCTCCATGAGCTCGGGTGCTCCCGTGCACTGGGCGAGGAGGATGTGGCCGTCGCCGCTCTTGAGCTTGATCTTCTGCTCCGCGAGGATCTTGTCGGCATTCGGGTAGGCGAAGTCCTCGATGGCATAACCCGGTCCCTCATCGGCGATCGACTTCGTTGCGATATCCGCCGTGCCGGAGGATCCGGTCACGCCGCCGATGACTGCGGCCCAGGTCAGAGCACCTGCACCTACGGCCGCGCCCACGATCCGCAGAACAGCACCACGTGCCTTCATGTTCATCCTTAGTGTCGAATCCAGGTGATTCTCGAACGCGCGCACAGGCGCGGCGGAGTAAATCGCCAGGCCGGGGGAACGGTGCGCGCGAATTCTCGCGCACGCCTGGGGCATGGCTGATCAACGCAGCCGAAATGGGAATGTGACGGCGTTTTGCAGTGGCTGACGATCTCCTGAATGAAACCAAGCCATAGGCCGTCCAGCCAGGCGGATAAATAGGGTGTACATTCGCATATCGACCATGATGGGAGTGACTTGCACCACTTTGTGGAATGGTTGTGGCGATTTTACGAAAACTTGAGAGCGAAATTCAGCCATCCTAAGGCGGGGAAAGTCTCCCCTCCCTGGCGTAGGTCTGTTGGAGCCGCCGCGACCCGTGGCGGCCCGTCGGGCGGGGGCGTTCGGGTCGGCGCCACTGTCCGTGGAATCCCAGCGCATTTCCCGCGGCGAGGGAGATGGCCCGCAGGGTTTCCAGGGGTGTGGCGAGAACCGAGAATGCGTCTGGGCCGCAGGGGGAAGCGGCAGACGGGTGGCTCGGCCGCCACGGGCGGGCGCTCTGGATGCCGACCCCGGATCCAGGGGGCAGGATGGCGGTGTTGTCTGACGCTTCCACGGCGAGTCACGACAGATGAGGAGGGCCCGCCGATGTCCGTGCCACCGCTCCAGCCCGAGACCCGGTCCACGCACACCGCACCGCGCCGCCGGGCGCTGCGCGCCGCGACCGGGATCGCCCTGCTCCTGGCCTCCGTCAGCGCCTGCTCGGGCCTGGGACGCACGGCCGCGGGCCCCGTTTCCTACGGGTCGGCGCACGGCGGCGAGGTGATCGCGGTGACCGTCGAGCACAGCCAGTCCGTCAGGGGCTGCCACCGGCTTCCCCCGAACGGCGCAACCCTGCTGACCAATCACACGCTGATCGACATGGTCATGTACGAGACCCCGGACTGCACCGGACGGTCGACGGCGTACGTCGCCACCGGCCTGATGGGCACCACCGCCCCCAAGGCCTCGCCCTGGCACAGCTACACCTACGTGCACTAGGGGGGCGGAGGACGGCCGGCTCGCCGCGCGCGGCCAGCTGGGCATCTCGGGGACCACCGCGGTGCCGGACCAGATCGAGACCGCGCCGGAGCACTGCCGCAGGGGTCTGGGCGGGCTGGTGATGCGGGCGCTGCAGAACGCGGCCTGGGAGTCGGGGGCGCGGGTGGGCGTCCTGGTCGGGACTCCCGAGGGGCGGGAGCTTTATGGCGCGCTGGGGTGGACCACCCGCTCCCCGATGGCGAGCGTCGTCTACCGACGGGCCTGAATTCCTCCCGAGATTTCACTCAAGGTGACAGTTCCGCGGGGAGCCGCGCTCCGCGACTGGCGCGGGAACGGGTGCGCGGGGGATCATCCGCTGGTGGGGTGACCAGGGCCGGGGGACCGGGGGAGAGGGCAGGCGGGCGGGATGAGCATGGTGGATGGGCAGGTGTACTGCGGTGACGAGGGTTACTGGGTCCGGCCATCGCCCGGGCGGCTGTACGTGCGCCTGTCGGGTGGCCCCCTGGACGGCCAGCTTCTCGACGTGACCAACCTGCCCGAGCAGGAGCGGGTGGAGGGCGTGCTCCTGATCACTGATCGGGGCATGTTCGGGCCGGGCGGCCGTGCGCTGTACAGCCCTTCGGAGGCCGATCCCGACGGCACGTTCGGGTGGGACGGCGACACTCCCTGACTGGCGCTCGGTCCCGTCCCACGTCCTGAGGTCCTGAGGTCCTGACGTCCTGACGTCCGCGCGCCCGTGCGTCCGCCGGACTTGCGGCCCCCGGGCGGCCCTGGTCAGAGACCGGGTCCGTACCCGGGGTCGGGGCGCTGTCGCGGCGTCCACCACTCGGTCAGGGCCCACAGTCCGAGGCCGAGCGCGGCGAGGGAGACCGCGGTGGCGATCCAGGGGTCGCGGACCCAGCGGCTGGTCAGCTTCCAGGTGGTGAGCGGTATCAGGACGCTGCCGATGAGGATCAGGGGCAGATCGACGAACACCACACTCAGGTCGCGGGCATGGCCCTCGAAACCGCCATCGATGGAGAACGCCGCCCGGGGAGCCCACACGAGCAGTCCGGCTGCCGCGCCGATCCCCGCGAGGACACGGCGTATGGCTCCGGTCCTGGAGGCCGGGCGGCTGTGCGTGTCACCGTCGGTTTCGGTTTCGGGTGCGACTTCGGGTTCGGCTTTGGCTTCGGGGCCGGGGCCGGGGCCGGGGCCGGGATCTGCTTGGTCTCTCATGGTCATGACAGACGCCGGGTCGTGCGGCCCGGTTCCGGCGAACCGCGGAAGTCCCTTGGGCAGCCCCACGCGTGGGCATTCCCGGGGCACGCGCCGAAGGCCGCGACGCGGTGCCGGTGCGGCGGTCAGATCGGCTGCTGCCGGACCTGACCGCCGCACCGACACCGCACGCGGCCTTCAGTGGATCTACCCGCCCCCGCTCAGGAGGCGACGGGTGCGGTGGGTGCGGCGGGCTCAGCGGCCTCCGCGCCCTCGGCGGCGGGGTGCGGGATGCGGTGCAGTCCCCGGCGGTCGTAGAGGCGGGTGACGGCGAAGCCGAAGGCCAGGGCGGCGACGAGGGCGATGCCCATCGCGGCCCACGCCCGGGAGAGGCCCGCGTCGGCCTGGGCTCCGTAGTAGAGGAGGGAGCGCAGCCCCTCGGTGATCTGGCGCAGCGGCTCGAACTCGGCCAGGGCCCGGAAGAAGCCGGGCAGCGCCTGGACGGGCACGGTCGCGCCGGAGGAGGGGACGGCCATCGCGACGAAGACGATGGTGGCCAGCAGCATGCCGGGGGTGCCGAAGGCGGCGAACAGGGCCAGGCTGCCGATGCCGACGACCGCGATGGTGGCCACCGAGTAGAGCCACAGCAGGCCGAGGTGAGAGGCGTCCATGTCGAGGATGCCGACCGTGGCGACCTCGACCAGGGTGCCCATGACCAGCGACAGGCCGAGCATGAGCGCGATGCCGATGGCCAGGGTGCGTACGCGGCTGGTGTGCTGGACGGGTTCGCGCTTGCGGAAGGGGCCGAAGTCGGTATGCAGGTAACCGAGTGCGGTGTCGACCTGCGAGTTGACCACGTTGGCGCCGAGCATGCCGCAGACGACCAGGACCAGCGCGTAGTAGAAGGCGCTGAGCCCCATGGCGCTGCGGGAGCCGAGGGGGTGGCCGTCGGCGACGGTCACCGTCACCGGATCGGCCAGCTTGAGCTGGGCCGCCGTCGGGAGCGGGGTCTTCTGGGCTCCGGCCTGCTTCAGGAGTTCCTGGCCGAGCTGGGCGGAGGCGGCGTGGGCGGCCTTCTGGGCGGCCTGGGAGGACATGGAGGAGCCGATGCTGCCGGCGGCCTGGTTGGTCAGTACGGTCAGGGTCGGCGGAGCCGCCTTGCCCTGGGGCGCGGGCTGCGGGGAGCCGAGCGCGGTCACCGTGGCGCTGAAGTCCTTGGGGATGACGAGGGCGCCGAAGACCTTGCCGCGGCCCAGCAGCTTGTCGGCCTCCTCGCGGCTGACCACCTGCCAGTCGATGCTCTTGTCGCCCTCGCCGGCCTTCTGTATGCCCGCGACGATCTGCTCGCCGAGCTTGACGTGGCGGCCGCCCGCGTCGGCGCCGCTGTCGGTGTTGACCAGCGCGACGGGCAGGTCGCGCAGGTTGCCCCTCGGGTTGACGTTGCCGCCGACGTAGAGCAGGGCGAACACCATCGAGACCACTGCGGCGATGAGTCCCGTCCCGATCCACAGCTGGGGTCGGCGGAGCACGGAGGGGGGCGTGGGGTGTGGCATCGATTCTCCGGTGCGGCTGCGTTTCCATGCTGGATACTTCAGGTATCCAGATGCTAGATAGTGGCAGTACCTTGTTCTGGTGTCCAATCGCCGACACCCCCATCGCCGACACCGACACCGACACCCACACCGATGCCAATGCCGATGCCGGGTAACGGAGCGCACGAGCAGCAGGGAGGCCGAATGAAGATTTCGGAGCTCAGCCGGCGGACCGGCGTGCCGGTCGCCAGCATCAAGTACTTCCGGCGCCAGGGCCTGCTGCCCGCCGGGCGGCCGACGGCGGCGACCCTGGCCGAGTACGGCGAGGAGCACGCGGAGCGGCTGCGGTTGATCAAGGCGCTCACCACCCTCGGCGGTCTGTCCATCGCCGCCACGCGTGACGTGCTCGGAGCCGTCGACCAGGCCGAGACCTCCGAAGGCGCCCTCGGAGCGATCAGCTACGCCTTGCCGGTGCCCGTCGCGTCACAGGGCCCCGCGGGCGACGAGGAGGAGGCGGAGGCCGACGCGGCGGCCGGGGCGGAGGTCGCGGAGCTGCTCGCGACCCTGGACTGGCAGGCTCCCGGCACCTCACCCCACGTGAACGGGTTGACCGCGGCGCTGAAGGAGCTGCGGCGGCTGGACGCCCAGTACGCCCCGGGCGAGCTGGCCGCCTACGCGCGGCTGGCCGAGTCGGTGGCCCGGCTGGACCTGGAGCGCGCGGACGGCCTCGACGACCCGGTCGCCCTGGCCGAGCGGGCGGTCATCGTCTTCGCGATCTGCGCCCCGGTGTTCGAGCTGCTGAGGCGCCTCGCCCAGGAGGACCAGGTCCGGCGCCGCGTCGCGGACGACGCCGCCGGTTCCGCGGGGCCGTAGGACACGCCGTGCGAGGAGCGCCAGGTGCCACGCGTCCCTCACCCGCGCGCCGGTCAGTAGACCGGGCGGTGGATGTCGTCGCGAATTTCACGGGCTTCCGCTGCCGCCCGATCGATGCTGCGGTCCGGTGTGAACTCCAGGCGCGCGGCGGTGTTGTCATCGGCCCAGGCGCAGTAGGTGACGGGGCTCTCGATGCCGGAGGACAGCGTCTCGCAGCTGAACGCGACGTCGTATCCGGGGAAGCGGACCTCCTTGCGCGGTGAGACGACGGTCGGTTCCGTCGACGCGCCGGGCGTGGGGAGCATGCTGGTGCGGTGTTGTTCCGGGTGCTTGAGCCGACCGTAGAGGGCGTCGATCTTCACCTGCCGGAACACGTACGACGTGCTCGTTCCGGTGTAGGTGACGGAGACACTCGTCGTGTCCTTCCTGTCCGCGGCCTTCTCCAGCCGCGGCGTCCTGTCCACGAGTTCGTACGTACCTCCCGCCACCGTGGTGAACATGGTGAGCTGGTGCGTCGCCGCGGGGAAGGGGGTGCCGTCCGAGGCGTCGGAGGAGTACGTGACGTAACCCGCGACCGCGCCCGCCGTCAGGAGCAGGGCGCCACCCACACCGGCTGCGGCCAGCCGCCCGCGCCCCGGCCTCGGCCCCGCGGTGGTGGTGGGGCTCCGCTCCGGGGGCGCGGCCTGCGGTGCCGCGTCGGCGGGGGCGGGGCGGTGCCGGACCTCGGCGGCGGTGACGGTGCGCTCGCCGTCCGCCTCGGCGTCCGCCCCGATGGTCGGTACGGACGGGTCCGGTGCGGGCGAGGCTGGTACGGGTAGTGCCGGTACGGGTGGTGCCGTACGGGTGGTGCCGTACGGGTGGTGCCGGTACGGGTGGTGCCGGTACGGACACCGGCGGGGCGGCCGGAGCGGACACCGGCAGGGTCTCCGTAACGATCTCCGGGGCGGTATCCGGGGCGAGGAGGTCCAACAGCCGCTGGGGCGTCGGCCGTTGCTCCGGATCCTTGGCCAGGCAGGCGGCCACCACCGGAACCAGTGCGCGCGGAAGGGCGGACAGGTCCGCGCTCTCGTGCACTGACCGGTACATCAGCCCCATCGGCGTGCCCGCCCCGAACGTGCTGCCGCTTGCCGCCGCGACCAGCACCGCGCCCAGCGCGAATACATCGGCCGAGCTGGTCACTTCCCCGCCCTGGGCCTGCTCGGGGGCCAGGAAACCCGGAGTGCCGAACGCCGCCCCGGTCGCGGTCAGCCGGGTCGACTCCACCGCGCGGGCGATGCCGAAGTCCAGGACGCGCGGCCCGTCCCTGGCCATGATGATGTTGCCGGGCTTCAGGTCCCGGTGGACCAGGCCGCAGGCGTGGACGGCCTGCAGAGCCTCCGCCAACGCGGCCCCGAGCAGGCGTAGTTCGGTCTCGCCCAGCGGCCCCCGCTCGGCGCGCATCTGCGAAAGGGTCGGCCCCGGGATGTACGCGGTGGCCAGCCAGGGAGCCGCCGCCTCCGGATCGGCGTCGACGACCGGAGCCGTGTGGAAGCCACCCACCTTGCGCGCGGTCTCGACCTCGGCGCGGAACCGCGCGCGGAAGTGCGGATCGGCCGCCAGCTCCGGCCGGGCCACCTTCACCGCCACGGCGCGCCCGCCGAGGGAGCGCGCCAGGTACACCGTGCCCATCCCGCCCGCACCCAGCTCGCGCTCCACGACGTACCCGCCGATGCGCCCCGGCATCTCCACCTCGTCGCCTCCCCGCCTCGTGCCCCGTACGCCCCTCCGCCGAGACACCGCGCGTCGGTATGACCGACTCCCCCTGGACCGGGGCGGTGGTCCCCACGGGCTTCCGATACCGACCGTTTTGATGTGGGTGGGTAGGGTAGGAGGCGTTTCACCGTGTGATCGTCGGCCGCATACCTCGTCGGCCGTATGACGAATGGAGAACCCCGTGTCCGTCGTGAAGAGTGCCCTGCCCGCCGACGACCTGAAGATCGTCGGTGAGGCCCTGCAAGGCGCGCTGGTGGATCTGGTGGACCTGGCGCTGGTCGCCAAGCAGGTGCACTGGAACGTGGTGGGCCCGCGCTTCCGATCCGTCCACCTGCAGCTCGACGACGTCGTCGCCTCGGCCCGTACGCATTCCGACGTGGTGGCCGAGCGCGCCTCCGCCCTCGGCGTGACCCCGGACGGGCGTGCGGGCACCGTGGCGTCGTCCAGCGGGATCGCGGAGGTGCAGGCCGGTTGGGTGAAGGACGTGGAGGCGGTGAAGATCCTGGTGAACGCGCTCGCCGCCGTCGTCACCCGGATGCGCGAGCGCATCCGGGTGACGGGCGACGCCGACCCGGTCACCGAGGACATCCTCATCGGCTTGACCGGCGACCTCGAGAAGCACCACTGGATGTTCCAAGCCGAAAGCGCCTGACCAGGTCAGAGACTCCGTGGGGCTCTGACCTGGTCAGGCGTCGGGTGTCTACCGATCCGCCCCCCGAGTGGGCTGTCGCCCGCCGACGGGCCATCGGCGCACGCATCCGTGCGGCCAGGGCCGACGCACGCCTCACCAGGAGGCCCTCGGCGAGCGCGCCGGAATCGATCACAAGAGGGTGCACCGGATCGAGTACGGAACGTCAGACCCGAGCCTTACGATGCTGCTCCGTATCGCTCGGGCCTGCGGTGTCCCCCTCGCGCACCTCGTCCGCGAGTAGCCCCGGCCGGAAGGGAGGCGCCGGCCGGGGCTAACGATCAGGCTGGGGTGTTCGCCTTCTCGGTCGCACCGCCACCACAGCCGAGGCACGGCTCGCTGTACACGACACGCTGCTCGCCATTCCAGGGGGCTTGTCCACAGCTCCATTTCCGGTGCGAAGCCTGCCTCGCGGACGCGGTCGAGGGTGTGGTCGGGCGCCGGGGGTGTAGCGGGTCGGGTCAGGCAGCTCGGGCACGTGGTGGACGAACCGGCCGAGCTGCCCACACAGGCGGGCTTACACGATCGTGTGGAGGATGAGGCGTGCCAGCCCTCATCGACCGTGCGGGAGGGCCGCATGCCGCCGGGGAACTGGGCGGCGGCCGCAACGAACTTGAGTGCCTCCAGGGTGATGCGCTCGGCGTCCGTCTGGCTCATGTCGGGGTTGTTGCTGCCCACGGTGGCCGGGACCCCCGCGAACTCGGTGTCGCTGAGCAGGAACCGGGGGTCGAGGGGGGACGCGAGCGTGGTGGTTCCGATGCCGTAGGGCTCGTCCGGCCATTGCACGGGTCCGGCACCAGATCACCGCCGAGGAGGCCCGGCAGGCCGAGGTAGCTGCCCGGTTCCCCGTGGCGCCGCCGCCGGAGTGGGAGCTGGAGACCGACCTCGGCCGGCGCCCCGTGCGAGTCCACGTGGGTGGCTGCTCGATGCGCGGCACAGGGCCCCGCAGGCCGCCGCTCACCCGGGATGCAGCCCTGCGTGCACTGGGCGTGGATCGCGTGGAGGCCTGCATCCACTTCCCTATTGAATCTTCGTGTTGCAGCCTATTCTGTTGCGCACGAAGGGACGCGTGTTGACAAGATCTGGTGTGTGCACTGGGTGACGAGAGCCCCTGCGCCTACGAGTGAACACCTCGTCCTTCAGAGGTGGACCGACCTCCATGTACGCGAGGCTGACTGCCGGATCGGCCCTGGCTCGCCGTCGAGGCGAACGTCAAACGGCACGTTCTCACGCACCGGCACACCGACCTCAAGGACGAGTTCTACGCGAGAGTGCGTGCCCAGGGGCACGTTCCTGACAGTGAGAAGAAGCTCCGAGAGGAACTGAAGCGGACCCAGGAGCGACTCGCCGAAGTGCCGGAAGACAACAAGCGGCTCAAGGCCGACACAGAGACGCTGGCACGAATCGTGAACGTCCTCGAAGTCGAGAACGAACAGCTCCGCGGCGAGCAGAACCACACCCGCTCCTCCGTGGTGCCGCTGCCGACTGGTCGCCGATCCTCAGACTGAAAAGGTTCCCGGAGACGAGATCGGGCCTGGATTCGCCTACACGATCGGCCTCGCGCACACTCATGGCGGGCCTGAACTCGCCATGTTCGGGCTCGATGTCCACACCATGCACCGCATGCTCAACACCCTCGGAGAGAAGTCCGCCGCGGGCGAAGCACTGGCGGACGGCCAGAGCCATTCTGATGTTGTCGTCGGGCATCGGGTCGGGCTCAGGCAGGTTGATCGCGGCTGGTACCGGACCTTCTTCGGGCAGGCCATCGGGTTCTACCGGCGGCCGCCTCTCCCCGTGCTGCAAGTCGCGTGGCCCGATGCCGAGGGCCGTTTCCACTGGGATGAGCGGGCAGGCGAGGGGCATCGTGAGTCACAGCCTCAGTTGTGGCTGCCCCCGAGTGACCATCCTGTCGGGATCTGGACGACCGAACTCTGATCTCCTGGCTGGGAAGCGGCGAGCCGACACCCGGGCGATGCACTACTGAAGCAAGATCATCTTGCGTAGGAGTTCGAATCCGGCTCGTCCGTAGAGCCGTCTCTTGATCTTTTTGATGCGGTTCACGGCGCCTTCGATGCTGCCCGAGCTCCAGTCCAGGGTGAGGCCGGCGGTCACGGCGTCGAGGTCGCGGAGCAGGTGGAGTGCGAAGCCGGTGAGCCCGGGCAGCTGGCTGGCGTCGACGGCGTCGATCCATGCAGGGAGCGTGGCGCCGAGGCGGCCGGTGGGTATCTCGCCGAACTCGCGGCCGTGTCCAGTTCGGGGCAGCGGGCCAGGACGTCCTTCAGGCCGACGCGGTCCTCCTCGCTCAGGGCGGCGGGGTGGCGGGTAAGCCAGCCGGTCACCTGTCGAACCGTCGGCGGCCGCGGCGGTGCAGTGGACGGAGCCCCGCGCAAGGTGGCGATGTGGGCACGGACCATGCCGTAGCTGACGGGTGCCTGCTCGGCGACCAGCTCGCCGTGGAGCCGGGTGACACTCGTGCATCCCTCCGTGAATCGTCGTTCCAGGTAGAGCTTGTAGGGGTCCAGCCTGCTGGGCCGGGGCCGGTTCTCGCGGATGGTGTCCTGCCAGCGTGCGACGTTCGCGTATCGGAGCACGGTGTTGAGGCCCCAGCCCAGGTGCCGGGCGACCGCCCGGCGTGAGTGGCCCTGCGCGAGCATCTCGTGGACCAGGGCATGTGCTGCCTTCTTGCGCTCGGCCCGCCGGCCGACGGGCGCCACGTCGTCCTCCGGCCGATCGGATCCCGGTGAGGTGTCCTGCGGCAGTCCGCCGCCGGGCGTCGGATTGCGCAGGCAGCCGCGGTGGGCGGCGACACAAGTCTCCACGGCCCGGCCGAGACCCTGCCACAGGTGAAACCGGTCAGCTACCTGCAGAGCATCGGGGGCACCGCGCCGGGTGTCCTCGGCGTAGGCGCCCGCCCGGTCCCGGCAGATGATCTCCACGCCAGGGTGACGGTCCAGCCACACGGCCAGCGGCCCGGCTTCACGAGTCGGGAGTACATCAACCACGCGGTGGTCTTCGACGCTGGTCAAGACGGTGGAGTAGGTCTGGCCTCGACGGATCGCAAAGTCGTCCACGCCCAGCACCCGCGGAGTGGCAGTGCCATAACCCTGCGTAACAAGGTCATCCGCCCCGCACCGAAGCCGAGCTGGGCGGCCAGCCGAGCGCCGGCCCGCCCCGCCAGCGCGAGCCCCACCCGCTCCAGGGCAAGGTTGAGACGCGTGGTGAACCGAGAGTGCGGGACAGTCAGCCGGGAGAACGGCTCGGCGAACGTCCGGCGCGGGCAGTCCCCTGACCCGCAGATGAAGCGCCGGACCGTCAGCCGGATCACAAAGCCCTGGTCAGCCAGAGGAAGGTCCCTCAGCCTGCGCTGGCAACGGTCGTGGACTCGGCCCGAGAAGCGGCCGCAGTCCGGACACGCTGCCTCGGCCACGCGCCCTCTCGCCACCGCCTCGACCGTGCCGAACGCGGCCGTAAGGGCCTCGACATCCACATCGTCGATCCCGCCGAACACCAGCCAGTTCCAGAACAGCGCGTCGGTCTGCATGCCCAGCACCATCACCGCCCACCGCCCACCACAGCAGCGAACGCAATGCACCTGAGGGAGCGTCACTTCCGGTCGTCAGACAACAAGGCGTACGCCGTCTCGTACGAGCCAGGCCCTCGCAATCGAACAACGATGTCACGCTCCGCGACGGCTCCCCAAGATCTGTGCCAGAACCGAGTTTCGAGACCGCTTGGGTACTTGCTTCGGCGGCGCAGTCGATGCACTCCATCGTCTGATGACACGCTGCCAGTCACGCCAGGGTGACGGCCTCGTCGTGGGTCGGGCCGGCCGCGGACATGATGGCCTGCCAGGGGGCGGAGTCGAAGATGAGCGTGATGGAGGTGATCCGGCCGTCGTGGAGCCGGAAGTGCTCGGCCGTGCGCTGGGTGATGCCTACGGCCGGGGCGGTGTGGACGTCGTAGACCAGGGTGGCCTCGGTCTCGCCGTACAGCTCGCTGATCAGCTCCACGCTGGTGACGATGCCCAGGAGTCCGTCCAGGCCGTCGAGGTGGCCGGTCGGGCTGTCAGAGGTGATGAACGGGCTGCGGAAGCCGAAGCTTTCGCCGATCTGGGCCGCGGCCGTGGTGACGTCTCCCCGGAACCGGGCCTCGTGGTAGGCCCTGACGGTGCGTCGGGTGGCGGCGTTGGCTGAGTCGGTGGTCATGTGGAGCTCCGTCGTGGTCGGTTCAGGGAGCCGGCTGGTCGCGCCGGTCCGCGTTGAGGTACTGCTCGATGCGTTGCTGGTTCTCGACCACGCGCAGGCACAGGTCGCGGAACCGGGCGAGTTCGTCTTCGGTGAAGCCCTGGAAGACGGCGGACATGGCGCGCTGCGTCGGCTGCCGGAAGGAGTCCAGCCAGTCCCGGCCGACTGGTGTGATCCTGGCTCGCACCGACCGGCGGTCGCGCTGGTCCTGGACCCGCTGCGCCAGCCCGTCGCGCTCGAGCGTGTCGACCAGGCCAGTGACATTGCGGGAACTCACCCCCGCCGCGCGGGCAAGTTCGCCGATGCTCAGCCCCTCGTCCGTCGCCGTGCTCAGTCGTGCGAGGACGTCGAGCGCCCCCGCACTGAGCCCACGTCCCCCCGCACCTTGCGAACGCAACCGGTCGACCGCCTGCGAGGCCGACCGGACGGCTGCGGCCGTCTCCAGGGTGAGGGTGTCGTCGCCCGCCGCGAACGCCTGCATGGAGTCCCGGACACCAGGGTCGTAGAGGAAGCCATCGACGTCGCGGGCCAGACCAGATTTATGTACGTGCTTCATAATGAAGTCGCACTCTACTCCGCCGATGGCGACACCACCAGCGGCCTGCTCACACCCTCACCGGAGACGAAACGCAGGCGACGTCGCCGCTCTGACGGTGCGCACCGCTGCCGGTTCTGACCAACACCTCGACCCCGGACTCGACAGCTGTTCTCCAAACCGACCTACAGACGCTCTCCGTTCTCACCTATGCAGCCAGCTGAGCTCCGGGGCACAACGATGAGCACACGCAACACACTCGGACTTGACAGAGAACCCTATTGCTCGCCAGAGGTGGCACTCGGCGTGCTGGACTGACCAGGACGACGCAGTGTGGGGGGATGGAACACGCCCCGATCGTCGTGCACCGGATCAGTCCCTCGGGCGGCGGCCGGCGGGTGACGATCCGCGTGCGCGGGGTCGACATGATCCTCGGTGTCGCGCACCGTGACGAGGACGTCGTCGAGTTCCGGCGTCGGCTCGGGGTCCCGGACCCGGACGAGGTGGTCTACGGAGACCTGCCGGTGACCGAGTGGCAGAGCGACGCCCCGCACGTCTGCGAGCCGTGGCCCGGCGCGGGTGGACTCCAGCCAGTGAATCTTCGATTGTCACGGTTTGGCCACTGCCGCACGCTGCGCGGGGCCCCGACCATAGCTTGGCGCGATCACGTCGGAACGCGTAGTGAGGCCCGCCCATGTCGCAGCAGCCCCCGTACGGCCAGACACCCCCGCCCGGATACGGCTACCCGCCGCCCGCACCGAAGAAGAGCCCCGTGGGGAAGATCGTCGGGTTCGGATGCCTCGGCATCGTCGGCCTCTTCGTCCTGATCGCCGCTATCGGGGCGGTGAGCGGCGGCAGCGACAAGACGGCCAAGCCGCCGGCCGCCTCGCAGCCAGCGAACGGCGTGGCGCCGTCGAAGGCTCCTCAGGCTGCCCCGTCGAAGGCGGCGGAGAAGAAGGCCGCGGTCGCCGTGGTGGGGAAGAAGACGGCGTTCGCGAAGTCCGTCATCGCGCAGGACGGCGAGTACACGAGCGTGTCGGTAACTGTCACCAACAACAGCTCGAAGTCGATCAACGTGAATCCGTTGTACTTCGCGATCACCGACACCAACGGCAGCAAGCACACTGCCGAGTTGGGTGCCGACGAAAACCAGATCGCCACGGTCGAGCTCGCGCCGGGCGAGAACGTGACCGGCGCGATCACCGGCAAGGGGGCGTTCACGCCCAAGACGGTGTGGTACACGGATGGCCTGATCGGTACCGCGGTCCGAGGTGACGTGTCCTGACCTGGGGGTCTGCTGCACCCCGCCACCGGCTGCTCGGGGGCGGGGTGCGGTCATGTCCGGGCCACGATCACTCCGGCTTCGGGTCACAGCACTCCGTACCCTTTGCCGCACGGGGCGCGCCCGCCTCCGCGGACTGCGTCGTGCCGCCGCCTGCTGACCTGCCGTGATGGCGCGTGCGCCTGGGCCCGCCACGCTGAATGAGTGACGGGCCCGCTGGGCGTGCTACTCGGGGCACTCGATCGGCTCGCCAGGGATGCCGAAGTGGCGGGGCGGCTTCGGCAGCTCCGTCACGAGGTGCGCCGGCGTGATGAGGGGGCGGCCGCAGCCGCACATGGACATACCGGCGGTCTGGTTGTCGGGCATGATGTACCTCCTGTGTGGGTTGTTCACCCCTTAGTGGAACTCCCAGGCCCCCGAACAGCGGGACCCCAACATTGCCCGGCATGTCGTGCGTGGTGGTATGCGGCCGCGGCTGCTACGTCAGTTGTCCCGCGTTCCTCGCCACGTCGTGCCCCACGTGCCAGACACCCTCCGCACTCACACGCCGGTACGAGCCCGCCGGGATGTCCGCGGCTGGCGTGAACAGCCGCCAGGGCAGGCGGCTGGGATTCTCGATGATGCGCAGCTCGGGCGTAGTCGTGCAGTTAAGGGCCACGTACAGCCACCAGTCGACGCCGTAGTCCAGCATGGCGTTCCGCTGCCGGTCGGGGAGTGAGATCGACGTCTGGGCTCCCCGGCCCTTTACTTCGATCAGCCGGGCGATGCTGCCGTCCGTGTGGCGGGACACGAGGTCGCACGTGGGGCGGACCCCGGCGCAGCCTCGGCTCCGTCCCCATGCGACGACTTCGGGGCCGACCCCTGCGGGCCAGCCGTCACCGACGTACGTCACGGCCCGGCCCTGGGCGCCGTGGATGGGGCGGTCGCCGAGGGCGGCTTGGAGATCGGGCCAGGTGGCGATCAACGTGCGGAGAGTGGTGGCGGTGTTGGTCATGGTGCGCTCCGTGTGGGCGGTGGGGCGTATCGTGATCAGCACCTGGGGGCGCGCCGGTCTGGGGAGACAAGCGGCGCGCCCCTCGCGCGTGTTCAGGGCTTCCGGCGGTGCTCCAGCACGGAGCCGATGACGATGCCGAGGGTGACGACGGTGATGCACAGGTAGCGGACGGCTTCGAGGGCGTTGTCGCTGACGGATCAGCCCTCCCACCGGATGTCGTGGGCCGCGAACGCGCGCACGATCGCGGGGTCGTCGAGGTAGCTCTGGAGGCTGTCGAGTCCGGTGTCCCAGTCCTCGGCGCGGAGGTTGCCGATCATCTTGGTGAGGGTCTTCTCCTTCACCTCGTCGCTGGCTCCGGCCTCGATGAGGGCGGCGACGTCGTTGAAGATCCCTTAGGCGGATCCCCATCCCATGGCTACTTCCCCTTCGGCTGCTTGGTGCTGGCCCGGATGAGGGTGATCAGCAGGGCGGTGACGGACAAGACGATGACGCTGGACAGGCTCACGGGGTCTGCGTTCAGCGGATGAAGGGACAGCGATGCGGAACAGCTGCGAGGCGGTGTTGATCGCGAGGCAGCACAGCAGGGTCAGGTAGAGCCAGCGGGGCACGGTGATGGTCTCGGGCTGGCTCCCGAGGATCGCGCGGGCCACGGTGAGGGGGTAGGAGTTGAGGCGGCCGTCCTCGGCCTCTTCTGCCGCGTGGTCCAGCCACTGCATCGGCTGCCTTATGTGGAATCGAGCGTGGGCAGCCTTGAGCCATGGTCGATGTCCCGTGGGGCAAGTTCCCCACCCTGGCAGCGGATCAAGAAGCGCGCAGGTGGTTGCAGTTCATGGCGAACATCGGGCGGGCGCCGAACACGATCGACGCGTACGGCCGCGCGGTGGAGGACCATCTGCGGTTCTGCGCTGCGGAGGGTACGGAACCGCTGTACGCGAAGGCGGACACGGTGGCGGCGTGGGTCGGGGAGATGTTGGAGCGCCCGCCTGGCCGGCCGCGGCGGAAGGGCGCGAGTCGGGCGGGTCCGGGGTTGGCGAACGCGACGGTGCAGCAGCGGCTCGTGGCAGTCCGATCTTTCTACGAGTTCCTGGTGGAGGACGGACTGCGGGAGCGGAACCCGGTTCGGCGTGGGCAGGCGGGCAGACGGGGGCGCCGGCCCAAGCGGGGCCTGGTGCGGCGTATTGAGCAGGCGCCGTGGATACCGACGGAGGCCGATTGGCAGCGGATCCTGGAGGCGGCTCGTGCCGAGCCGCTGCGGAACCGCCTGATGATCTCGCTCGCCTACGACGGCGCTCTGCGACGCGAGGAACTCGTCCAACTTTCCGGGGACGACTTCGACCCCGCCTACAGCCTGATCCGGCTGAGGGCGGAGACGACGAAGTCCAAGCGGTCGCGGGAAGTCACCTACGGCGAAGCGACCGGGCGGCTGTTCATGGCCTACCTGGCCGAACGACGCAGTGCGGTCGGCAGAGTCGGCGGGCCGCTGCTGCGGTCGACATCGAACCGGAATCCGGGTGGTCCACTCGGAGCGTCGAGCTGGTCGAAGATCGTCGAACGTCTCAGCAGCACGTCCGGTGTCACCAGCCTTTCCACGCACACGTTCCGGCATCTGCGGCTGACGGACCTGGCCCGGGCCGACTGGACCATCGACCAGATCGCCCAGTACGCCGGCCACCGTGACCTGGCCACGACCATGCGCTACATCCACCTGTCCGGCCGTGAGCTCGCAGCACGTTTCCACCGGGCCAATACCACCCTCCACGCCGACCGTGAGGGACTCCTCGCCCGTCTTCTGGAGACACCGTGAACCAGACCCCCGGCAACCGGCTGACCATGCACTTGTCGCCCGACCTGATAGCGAAGGAGGTAACCGCGCTGGAGCACATCGCCCCGCTGACGGCAATGCACGCCCGGGCCGCGGCCGATCTGGCCCGCCTGATCATCCCGATCGACAAGGTCACCGAAGCCTGGGACCCAGGCAAGGCAGGCTCGGCGCGGTTTCGCCTGCTGAAGGAGGTCCACCGACAGCAGAGGCCGTACTGGGTCTGGGACGAGGCGACGTGGGCCGAGGCCGCGGCGGAGGCGGGGGACTTCCGGTTCCATGTGGTGGCCCTGGGCCACCAGCTCGGCGGCCACCACCGACTGCACGGCACCGTCGGCATCACCAGCCTGGCCCGGCTCGCGGACCTCGTCTTCGGCCCCCAGGCCATCCGGCCCGCGGTCAACGCCATCGAAGAGACCCTGACCGCCTGGCGGAGCTCCACTCACCTGCTGCCCTGGCAGGTCCGCAACACGACCATCGACGTGTTGCTGAGCAACAACAGCCCTCACCTCGAGGACCTGCGCGAACCCCTTCTGGAAGACCTGATGGAGCAATACCGCTCCACCGGCGCGACAGGTCGCCGCCGGGGCTTGTTCAAGATCTCCCGGGTCCTGGCCGACAAAGGCATCATCTCCTCGCCTCTGCGCACCAACCAGGACAAGGCTGGGCCTGAAACCGGGGCCCTGGCCACGGTCCCGCCCCAGTGGCGGGATGCGGCCCTGCGGTGGATGCGGCTGGTCACCCACGAACCCGGGACAAAGCGGTCGATGCTCTCGGCCATCCTGGTCGCCGGCCGCTGGGCCGCAGAGAAACACCCTGAGGCCGTCGCTCCCGAGCACTGGACGCGTGACATCGCGGCCGAGTACATCGCCGACACGATGACCGCCACCGTCGGGCAGTGGGCCGGGCACAGCCGCAACCGCTCTCGCTTCGGCCAGCCTCTGATGCCAAGCGGGAAGGCCAACCGCATTGACAGCATCCGCGGCTTCTTCAACGACCTCACCGAATGGGAGTGGATCAAGCCGCGGTTCGACCCGCGGCAGGTGCTGAGCATGCCGCTGTCGCTCCGCGCCCTCATGGGACCCAACCCGCGGATCATCGACGACGCGACTTGGGCCAAGCTCATGGCCGCTGGCCTGACCCTGAACAGCGAGGATCTCAAGCCCTACGGCACCCCGCGAGCCCGCTCCGCGGGCTGGCAGGCCACCTACTACCCCATCGAGATGGTCCGGGCCATGGTCGGCGTCTGGCTGTTCGCTGGCTGTCGCATGGACGAACTCCGCCGCCTCGATCTGGACTGCATCACCTGGGACGAAGGAACCGACGAACGGACCGGCGAGACCTACCCCATCTGCCTGCTGCACATCCCGCAGAACAAGACCAGCCGACCCTTCGCCAAGCCCGTCGACCCACTGGTCGGAGAACTGATCGACGCCTGGAAACTCGTCCGCTCGCCCCAGCCCGACCTCGCGGACCGCAAGACCGGCCTGCCCCGCCAGCACCTCTTCTGCCACCGCGGCCAGCTGGTGGGCAATACCTACCTCAACGACAACATCATCCCGGCCCTCTGCCAGAAGGCCGGAATCCCCGCCGAAGACTCCCGCGGCGCCCTCACCAGCCACCGGGCCCGCAGCACCATCGCCACTCAACTCCTCAATGCCCGCGACCCCCTCAGCCTCGGCGACCTGCAGCAATGGCTCGGCCACAAACATCCCGCCAGCACCCGCTACTACGCCAAGATCCTCCAACGAACCCTGACCGCCGCCTACCGAAAGGCCGACTACTTCGCCCGCAACATCCGCACCATCGAAGTCCTCATCGACCGCGACAGCATCCTCACCGGCGCCGCCGCCGGCGGCGAACAGCCCTGGAAGTACTACGACCTCGGCGACGGCTACTGCAGCTACGACTTCTTCGCCAAGTGCCCCCACCGCATGGCCTGCGCCCGCTGCCCCTTCTACGTCCCCAAGGAGTCGACCAAGGGCCAGCTCCTCGCGGTCAAGGACGGCATCAACAAGATGCTCGAACAGGTCGACCTCACCGACGACGAGCGCGAAGCACTCGAAGGTGACCGCGAAGCGGTCACCGCCCTTGCCGAACGTCTCGCGGACATTCCTACCCCCGCCGGCCCCACTCCCAGGGATCTCGGGACGACCGGCGCCTTCGTCCCACTGACCCAGCTCAAGGACACCGTTCCTGCGCGGAATCCGGGGCAGCACGACAAGCAAGATATCGATCGAAAACCGCCTGACTATCAGGAGTGAAGGTCCATTGCTGCAGAGCCCGCCGCAGCTCGGACTCGGTCAGCCACCCGTGCCAGGCCACCTCCTCCGGATGAGGGGCGACGATCTCCGGAAGCACGGCGTCACAGACCGCAAGCCAGTGAGGGCTGAGCCCGTCCCGGTTGAGGAACTTGAACCGAAAGCACGGCGCCGCCCGCACTCCTAGCTCCTCACTGATCTCGCGGGCAACTGCCTGCTCATAGGACTCGCCCACTCCCGCGGCACCCCCGACCCCGAGTTCGTAGTGCCCTGGGAAACGGGACAGGTGCTCGGCCCGCCGGTGGACGAGGAAACGGCCTCGCCTATCGCGGCACACCGCCACGCCGACCCGGTGCAGCCAGCCCTCTCGAACGGCGTCCCGGCGACTGACTACCCCCAGCACACGGTCCTGAGCGTCAACACGTTCCACGAGTTCATCCACGCCGCACACGATCGCAGGCACCACTGACACTCGCCCGGAATGACCGGACTGTCACACAGTCGGTGACCCCTCAGACCGGCCTCAACCCCCGAACAAAGGATCACGACCCTGTCTCAATTCTCAATAACTTGCCCGTTCCACGGCAACGCCCAGTGGCGTCGACTGCGCGACGAGCAGCCGGCCGAGTGGGCCGACGCCGTCGCCTTCGACGCCTCCATCCGGTCCGGGAACGCCCGCGGAGCCCGTCGCAGATTCCCCCTCGGCGGAATCCTCGGAGGCGGGCGGAAGGATTCCGGAATCTCGGAGCGCGATTATGCCTCTGACGCAGGTCAGAGCCTGAACTGGGACATCGCCATTGGATGTTCCAGGCCGAAAGCGCCTGACCGGGGCGGAGGCCGGGGCGGGGGAGGGGTCCCGCCGCGGGCCTGCACCTGCACCTGCAGGGGCACCTGCGCCTATGCATGTACCTATGCCTGTACCTATGCCAGCGGCAGCGACTCGCCCTGTACCGCCTGGATGTCCAGCTCCACCTTCAGGGTGGTCCCGATGGCGGCGATGCCCGCCCGCACCACCTGGTTGTAGTTCATCGCGAAGTCCTCGCGGCGCAGCTCGGCGGTGGCGCGGAAGGCGGCGCGTGTGCCGCCCCACGGGTCGGCGCCGGTGCCGAGGTAGGCGAGGTCCAGGTCCACGGGGCGTACGACGCCGCGCATGCTCAGCTCGCCGTGCACGGTCCAGCGGTCGGAGCCGGCGGGCGTCAGCCCCGTCGAGCGGTACGAGAGTTCCGGGTACGTCTCCACGTCCAGGAAGTCCGGCGACTTCAGGTGGCCGTCGCGCAGGGCATTGCCCGTGTCGATCGAGGCCGCCCCGATGCGTGCCTCCACGCGCGACGCCGACACCGCGTCCGGCGAGATGTCGATCCGGCCGGAGAACTCCGTGAACCGGCCGTGCACGCTGGAGATGCCCAGGTGCTGCGCGACCGCGCCCACCGAGGAGTGCGCCGGATCGATCGTCCACGGCCCGGGCGGCGGCAGCTCGGCGCCCCCCTGACGGGCGAGGACCACGGTGCCGATCTCGGTGCGTCCACCGGCCGTGACGATCGCGCTCGACGCGGTGGGCGCGTAGCCGACCGCGGTGACGATCACGGTGTACGAGCCCGGCGCGAGCGCGGTCGTGTCGCGCACGCCGCCTTCGTCGTCGGCTTCGGCGCGCACCACCTGCGCGCCCGTCCGGTCGGTCACCGTGACGATCGCGTGCGACACGGCCCAGCCGTCGCGCGTGAGAATCCGTGCGGTCAGACCCATCCCGTTTTCTCCCTGCAAAAACATGTCGAGATCATGTGAAAGTGGCCGGCCCGCGGGGCGCGCCTCCTGCCGGGGCGCGCCCCGCGGGCCGGGTCCGGCTATGCGCCGGGGTGGGTCAGTTCGATGTCGTGGTCGTCGACACCGGAGCCGTCCACGGTCAGGGCCGTGGCCACCGGCGGGTAGCTCGTCGCGATGACGGTGTACTCGCCGCCGTCGAGGTCGGCGAAGGCGTACGCGCCGTCCGCGCCGGTCCTGGCCGTACCGACCACGTTGCCCGCCGTGTCGATCAGCGTGACCCGCGCGTCGTCGAGCGGGCCGTGGGGCGCCCGTACGACGCCCTGGACCCGGGCCCCGGGGCTCAGCTCGATCTCGACCCGGGTGGCACCGGCGCCGCGGATCTCTACGGGCCGGGCCGCGGGGCGGTGGCCGAGGGCGTTCACCGCGACGGTCACGGAGCCGGGTACCAGGTCGGCGAAGGCGAATTCGCCCCGCTCGCCGGTGGTCGCGGCGGCCAGCACGTCACCGCGGACGTCGGTCACGATGACCATGGCCTCCTCGACGGGCTCGCCGCTGCCGGCGGTGCGGACGAGGCCGTTCAGCCCGCTCGTACCGCTCAGCAGGACGTCGTACGCCACCGGGTCGCCGTTGACCACGATCGTCGACGCCTGCGGCTCGAAGCCGTCGGCCGAGGCGATCAGCACGTACGAGCCGGGTCCCGGCGCGTGCACGGCGTACGAGCCGTCGGCCCGCGAGACGGTCCGGTCGAGCTGACGCCCCCCGAGGGAGATCAGCGTCACCGCGGCCCGCGGGACGGGCGCGCTCTCGGAGCCGCGCACGTGGCCGCCGACGGGGGTGCCGCCGTCCAGGGGACCGGTCGCTCCGCTCACCACCGGGGCGGCGGTGGCCGCTTCCCGCGCCGTACCGCTTTCCGCCTCCGCCTCCGCCTCCGCCTCCGCCTGCGCCTGCGCCTCTGCACTGTCCTGGTCCGCGGCCGCCCCGGAGGGCACGGCGGAGTGCGAGGCGGAGTGTGCGGCCGACTGCTCGAGCCCGCCCGACGTCCGCAGCGGGACCTCCTTGATGAAGACCGTGACGAGGAAGGCGATCAGGGCGAGCGGCGCGGCGATCAGGAAGACGTCCGCGATGCCGTGGCCGTACGCGCTCTCCATGACGGTGCGCAGCGGACCCGGCAGGCTGTCCATGTGCGGGATGCTGCCGCCGGAGCTGGAAGCGGCCGCGGCCGCACGGTACTTGGGGTCGAGGGTGGCGAGCCCGTCCGTCGCGTAGTGGGTGATCCGGTTGGCCATCACCGCGCCCAGCGCGGAGACGCCCATCGCGCCGCCGAGGGAACGGAAGAAGGTGACCGTGGAGCTGGCCGACCCGAGGTCGGACGGCGCCACCTGGTTCTGCGTGCACAACACCAGGTTCTGCATCATCATGCCGATACCGAGGCCCAGCAGCGCCATGAAGATCGCGATGTGCCAGTACGCCGTGTCGTAGCGGATCGTGCCGAGCAGACCCAGACCCGCGGTGACGAGCACGCCGCCGCAGAGCAGCCACGCCTTCCACCGGCCGGTCTTGGTGATGACCTGACCGGAGACGGTGGACGAGACGAACAGCCCGGCGATCATCGGGATCGTCATCACGCCCGACATCGTCGGGGACTTGTCGCGGGCCAGCTGGAAGTACTGGCTGAAGAACACGGTGCCGGTGAACATCGCGACGCCGACGAACAGCGAGGCGATCGACGACAGGGCGATGGTGCGGTTGCGGAACAGCCGCAGCGGGATGATCGGTTCGGACGCCTTGGACTCGATGAGCACGAACAGCAGGCCGAGGACGATCGAGCCGCCGACCATGGCGTACGTCTGCCAGGAGATCCAGTCGTACTTGTCACCGGCGAAGGTCACCCAGACCAGCAGCAGCGAGACGGCGGCCGAGATGAAGAACGCGCCGCCCCAGTCGACCTTGACCTCGCGCTTGACGACCGGCAGGTGCAGGGTCTTCTGGAGCACGATCAGCGCGATGATCGCGAAGGGCACGCCGACGTAGAAGCACCAGCGCCAGCCGAGCCAGTCGGTGTCGGTGATGACGCCGCCCAGCAGCGGGCCGCCGACGGTGGCGACGGCGAAGACCGCGCCGAGGTAGCCGCTGTAGCGGCCGCGCTCGCGCGGGGAGATCATCGCGGCCATCACGATCTGCGCGAGGGCGGACAGGCCGCCGACGCCGATGCCCTGGACCACGCGGCAGGCGATGAGCATGCCGGCGTTCTGGGACAGACCCGCGGCGGCCGATCCCAGCACGTAGATGACCAGGGCGATCTGGACGAGCGCCTTCTTGCTGTACAGGTCGGAGAGCTTGCCCCATAGGGGGGTGGCCGCCGTCATGGAGAGCAGGGCCGCGGTGACGACCCAGGTGTAGGCGGACTGGCCGCCCCCCAGGTCGCCGATGATCTCGGGCAGGGCGTTGGAGACGATCGTCGACGACAGGATCGCGACGAACATGCCGAGCAACAGCCCGGAGAGCGCCTCCATGATCTGCCGGTGCGTCATCGGTGCGCCGTCCTGGCCGCCTCCGTGCTTGGCGTGAGAGGCCCGCACACCTGCTGGTGTGGTCGTTGCCATGGGCTTCCTAACGTTCTTCATGCGGGTGTACGGGTGATCAGGTCAGTCGTGGCCGGTGCCCGCCGGGGGGACCGGCAGTCACCGAAGCTCTCGCGCAGCCGGGACATGAGCCGGACGAGCCGGCTCACCTCGTCGTCCGACCAGTCGCTCAACCGGTCGGCGAGGAGCCGCGACGAGCGCCGGGCGAGCTCGTCGAGCTGCTCCTCCCCGGCGGCGCTGAGGTGCAGGATGCGGGAGCGTCCGTCGGCCGGGTCGGGTTCGCGCTCGATCCAGCCCCGGTCCGCGACGTGCGCGACGTGGCGGCTGGTCACCGACATGTCCACGGACAGCAGCTCGGCGAGCCTGCTCATCCGCATGTCTCCGTGCCGGTCCAACAGGTGCAGCACGGCGGCCGAACCGGCCGGGCAGTCCGGGGGCAGGATCCGCCCCAGGTCCCTCTTCACGGCGCCGATGGCACTGAGTTCGCGAGCCAATTCCTCGTACTGCGCCCGCTCGGCCATTGCGCCTCCCGCATCGTTGCTTCGGGCAACCATAAAAATAGTTGGTTGCTCCAGGCAAATCATGAGGGCGCCTCGTGGCTAAAGACTTGACAAAGGCGAGCCGTGGCGAAAGTAAAGTTGCAGGTGGGCGGCCTGGGGGCGGGTTTTGTGTCGGTGTCCAGCTTGAATGCCGGTCTGTCGCCTGGTCACGCGGTGTGGTCAGGGTGTACCCGTACCGGGATTCCATCTGCGCGTGAGCCCCGCTGTTGCCCTCGCAAAGGTCCTGTGAAGGCCCTGTGTGGGGTGGGGCAGTGGCGTGTGTCAGTGGCGTGGGTCAACAGCGCGGCGGCATCGCTTCCGGGCTCTGGGCGCCACGGGTGCCACGGGCGCTCGAGTGCGGCGCATCTGCGGGGCGTTGGTGGGCAGGCGGGGGACAACGACCGGGCTAGCGAAGGGAATCCCCGTGTTGATGCCTCCCCAGGCCCGCGCGCAGGCACATCGCCCGCGCTACGAGGAGTGCAGTGCGCCGGACTGCTCTGGCGCGCGGGACCGCTCCGGTGCGCGGGCGCGTGCGGTCGGAGCCGCCCCGATGGCGGTCGCACCGACCGCGGTCGCACCGACCGCGGTCGCACCCACGGCGGTCCTCGCGTGAGCGGGAGCGGCGGCCCGGGGGCCGCGAGACGCGCCCGGCTCCTGCTCGTACTGCCGGTGCACGTGGTGCTGCTGATGGCCATCGGCCGGTTGGTGACCGGCCCGCTCGCCGGGTACTGGCCGCTGTCGGCGGAGGACGGGGTCAACCGGTTCCTGGCCACCCACCGCGATGCGGCCCTCAACGGGCTCACGCAATGGCTGTCGCTGCTGGCGAACACCCAGGTGATCACCGGCTTCACGCTGGTCTGCGTGCTGGCGCTGCTGCTGACACCGCCGGCGCCGCGCTGGGCCGAGGCGGGCTTCCTCGCCGCGTCGGTCGCCGTCCAGTCCGCGATGTTCCTCCTCATCACGCTGGTCGTGGAACGCCCGCGCCCCGATGTCCCGCACCTCGACCTCGCGCCGCCGACGTCCAGCTTCCCCTCGGGACACGTGGGCGCGTCCATGGCCCTGTACGGAGGCCTTGCCGTACTGACCCTCGTACGGATCCGCGGCGCCTGGCGCCGGCCCGTGGCCGGGCTCCTGCTGCTGGTACCCCTCGCGGTGGCGACCTCGCGCCTGTACCGGGGCATGCACCACCCCACCGACGTGCTGGGCGGCCTGTTCAACGGCGCCGTGACGCTGGTCGTGATCGGGACGGTCCTGCTGGTCGGCCGCCGCCGGGTCCCGGAGCCGGGGGAGAAGCCCTCCGAGGCCGCCCCGGCTCCGCCCGACTCGCCGAGGGGCGCCGGACGTACCGTCGTCGTACGGCATCCGCACGGATGCGATGCCGAACTCGCCGACCGCGTACGGGCCGTGCTCACCCGGCACGGTCTCGCCGAGCAGCAGTGGATCGCGACCAGCGAGGAACTCCCGTGCGGGGAACTCGCCGCGGCACTCGACGCCGGGCCGGTCGCGCTCGTCGTGGTCTGCGGCGGCGACGGCACGGTCCGCGCCTGCGCCGAACTGCTTGCGGGCACCGACACCGGCCTGGTGGTCGTGCCGTGCGGTACGGGCAACCTCCTCGCCCGGAACCTGGGACTCGACCTGGACCCCCTGACCGCCCTGGACCAGGCCCTGTCGGGCGAAAGCCACGGCATCGACGTGGGCCGGATGCGGGGCGACGGCATCGAGCCGACCCGGTTCGTGGTGATGGCGGGCGCGGGCTTCGACGCGGCCATGGTCCAGGACGCCTCGCCGCGCCTCAAGTCCCGGATGGGCTGGGCCGCGTACGTCGTATCGGCCCTGCGCCACCTCGGGGACCCCGGAATCCGGCTGACGATCCGGCTCGACGGCGGGCGCCGACTCCGGCGCCGGGCCCGGATGGTGGTGATCGGCAACGTCGGCGTGCTCCAGGGCGGGCTGCCGCTGCTGCCGGAGGCCCGGGCCGACAGCGGCCGGTTCGACGTGGTGCTGTTCGCGCCCAGCGGCCCCGCGGGGTGGCTCGCGGCAGCCGCTCACCTCGCCCGGCGGGCCCTGCGGAAAGCGGCCCCCCGGGGGCCCGGAGCCGGGGCGGGGGGCGTGGCCGGGGGCGCGCTGGAGTACTTCGGCGCCACCCGGGTCGACATCCGGTGCGCCACCCCGCAGCCCCGGGAGATGGACGGGGACGCCATCGCCTGCGGCGCCCGCCTCACGGCCGAGATCGAGCCCGGCGCCTTGCGCGTACGGCTGCCACGGGTGCGGTCCGGGACCCTGCCCGGAACCCGGCCCGAGGCGCTGCCCGCGCCGCGGGCCCGGCCGTCGGAGGGCGGCGCCGAGGCCCCGGGCACGGCCGTGGGCACGGAGCCCGGCACGGCCCCGGGCGCGGATGCCGGCACCGTCCCGAGCACGGATCCGGACACGGCGCTGGCCCCGCACCGCTGAACTCCCGTACCGCGACGGCACACCCCGCGACGGCACCCACGGCGACGGCACACCGCACAACGGCACACACGGCGAAGGCACACACGGCGAAGGCACACCGCACAACGGCACGCATGGCGAAGGCACCCACGGCGAAGGCACACCCCGCAACGGCACACACGGCGACGGCAGACACCACGACGGCACGCACACCACGACGGACACAGGCAGGCAGGGAAACGATGGGCACCGCGACACGGGTTCCGCAGAGACGCGACGTGGAGGGCGAGGAGCTGTCCGCCGACGAGGCCTGGGCAGCCCTGCGCCGCTACGGCGGCTGGAGCCTGGCGCGCGACTCCTTCGTGCGCTTCCGCTACGCCGACGGTTTCAGCCACTCCCGCGCGCTCGCCCTGCAGACCGTACTGACCCTCGTACCGTTGGCCATCGCGGCCGTCGGCCTGTCCGGCGTCCTGCACTCCGAGGAGGTCGGCCGCGTCGTCGAACTGACGATCCGCCAGACCACCAGCGGGCCCAGCCAGCACCTCGTCGACGACGCGCTGGGCCAGAGCAGGCGTCACGGCGGCGACGGCGGCCAGGCAGCGCTCTGGCTCGGCCTGCTGTTCTCACTCGTCAATGTCACCACCGGGCTCTGCCAGGTGGAGCGCGGCGCGAACCGCATCTACGGCAACGAGCGCGACCGGCCGTTCCTGCGCAAGTACACGCGCGGACTGCTCATGGCCGCCCTGGCCGGCTTCCCGCTGGGACTCAGCTTCATCCTCACGGTCCTCGGCCACGACCTCACGCGCGCGGTGGCCGAGGTATACCGGCTCGGCCCCGACACCACCCGCGCGTGGGAGATCCTGCGCTGGCCCGTCGGGGTCCTGCTGGCGGTGCTGGCCACGAGCGCGGTCTTCCGGCTCTCCCCGCGCCGCGCCCAGCCCGGTTACACCTGGCTGGCCTTCGGCGCGGTGGTCTACCTGGTGCTGTGGCTGACGGCCACGTGGGGGCTGAGCCTGTACGTCGGCGCGAGCGGTTCCTTCAGCAGCGTGTACGGGCCGCTCAGCGCGGTCATGTCCCTGCTCCTGTGGTCCTACCTCACCTCGATGGCGCTCTTCCTCGGGCTGTCGTTCGCGGCCCAGCTGGAAGCCGTACGCGCCGGCGTCAAGGATCCGATCGTGGCGGACCCGGGCGTCTGACCCGCCCGGCCCGCGGCCCCGGGGCACGGGCCCGTTCCGCGGCACCCGGCCCACCCCCGACCTTCCGACCCGAACGGAGGCGCCGCCACCATGGCACAGCGCACCACCCGCCGCCCCGGGCTGTCCGCCCGACTCGCCCGGCTCGTCCGGCCCCTCCGGGCCTTCCTGGCCCGCCACTCCGGGCCCGACGCGACGTACGGCACCCGGCTGATCCTGGCCGCGGCCGCCGCCGCGGTGACGGCCGTCCCCTTCGCGCTCGCGCTGGTGCTCGTCGAGTCCGGGTGGTCCCCGCTCTCCCGGCTCGACCGGGGGACGGCGCAGCGGCTGCACGAGACCGCCCTCGCCCACCCGGCGTGGGTGCGCGTGCTGGAGTTCCTCACCGGCGTCCTGTGGGATCCGGTGACGATGCGGCTGCTGGTGGCCGCACTGGTGGTGTGGCTGCTGGTCCGGCGCGCCTGGCGGCTGGCCGCGTGGGCGGCCGTCACCGCCCTCGCCGGCAGCCAGATCGGCTTGCTGGTCAAGAACGCGGTGGAGCGGGCCCGGCCGCAGCTGCCCGACCCCGTCTCGCACGCCCCCGGCTATTCCTTCCCCTCCGGACACGCGATGACGGCCACCACGTCCTGCGCGGTGCTGCTGCTGGTCCTGCTCCCGATGGTGCCCCGGGCCTGGCGTCCCGTGGCCTGGGTCCTGGCCGTGACCACCGTGGTCGGCGTGGGCTACACCCGGGTCGCGCTGGGCGTGCACTGGGTCAGCGACGTGGTCGGTGGCTGGCTGCTGGGACTCGTCGTGGTCACCGCCACCACGCTCGTCTTCCAGGCCTGGCGGGCCGACACCGGGCTGCCGCCCGCCGACGTGGCGGAGGGCCTGGAGCCGGAGCTGCCCTCGGCGGACCCCGAACCGCCGGTGGACGTCACGGCACACGACCGCTGACCAGGTCGTTCCGCACTCACACCACCTCTACTCGCGAGTACCGGATCGCCGCCCGCGCGGCGCTTCCCCCCGGCTCGGGCGGGTAGCCGACGGACGACAGCAATCAGGGCAGCGAAGCAAGGAGCAGCAGTGATTACCGAGGACCAGCTCCCGGCCATGGCCGGATGCGCGGCGCACACCCACCACGGGCAGCGCCTGGGGCAGGTGGAGTACGTCCTGGTGGACGACACCACCGGCAGGCCCGAATGGGTACGGATCATCGACCGGACATCGGGGCTGGGCGGCGTGTTCGTCCCGCTGCGGCAGGCGGAGTGGGAAGACGGCCACCTGGTGGTCCCCTACCCGGTGGCGCTGATCGAGCAGGCTCCCTGCGCGGCGCTGGACTGCGGGAACGTGCTCTCGATGGCGGAGGAGGAGCAGCTGTACAGGCACTACGGCGTGCGGGACGTACGCGACGAGGTCAACGCGGAGGGCGGCGCGGGATGGGGGATCATGGACCGTGCGCAGGCCATTCGCGAGGGCACGACCGGCCAGGAACACGCCGTCTCCCGCCTGCGCCCGGTACAGCCCGGGCGGTGAGCCGAGCGCGAACCCGTCATTCCTCGGCTCGGTCCGGCATGACGACGTGCGCGCTGCGGCCCGACCCCGGGTTTCGGCCGCTGGTGGCGGGACCGGCCGGGTCCGGATACGGCGGCAGGGCCCGGACCGCGTGTCGCGGTCCGGGCCCTGCCCCGTGCGGTGCCGCCGTGCGGCGGCGGTGCGTCAGCTCTGTGCGGTGTCGTCGCCCGCCTGCTCGGCGGCCTCGGCCGAGTGTGCCTTCTCGCGCATCTTGCGCACCAGCTCCGCCTTCTGGTCGGCGGCACCCTGGCGGTCGCGGTTGCGGTGCGGACCGTTGTTCTGCCGTTCCGCGCGGGACAGCTTCTTGCGCTGGCCGCCGCCCTGGCCCACGGGGTTGTTGATGTTCTTGCTGTCGGTCACGGGTTCTCCCCGGTGGTGATGTGAAGTGATCTACGGATTCATCGGTGGGGGACGGGCGCGGCGACGTCGGAGGGCGTCAGCAAGGGCCCGTCACGCTCTCACTCGTAAATCTGTGCCTGGAAGAACATGACAAAGACGTTACCTTGTTCCGCCGGCCCCGAACACCAGACTTCCACCGCCCGGCGGCGCCCGGACCTGGGGTGAGCACCCGGTGCGGGCCGGCCTCCCGACAGCTGCCGCACCGCCCCGCACTCGCCATCGACCAGCGGCACGCGACCGCCAGCGACCAGCGGCACGCGTCGGCCGCACGGGGGAGCCGTCAATGCCGGACCCCACAACGCGCGAGCGGATTCTCCGTACCTTGATCGCACGGATCAGCCACCCGCGCCGCCGTTACGCTCCCAGAAGAGGCCCACTTCCAGCACCACTTGGGCATCGACGGCCCCACACCCACCAGCGGAACGGACCCACCTCGTGAGCCTCCGGCAGATCGACCCGAAACAGCGCGGCTTCCTGATCGTCAACTCCCACCCCACCGGTTCCGCCGCCACGGTCGAACGGATGTGGGAGCGGATCCCGGCCCGCACCGACGGCAGCGGCCCGGTGGTCCTCCTCCTCGGCCACAGCGCCGGCTACGGCCTGGCCACCCTCCTCACAGGACTCCGACAGCACGGAATCCGGGGCGTCGGCGTCGCCTACGAGGGCGCCGAGACCGAACGGCGCACCGCCACCGCCGGCTGGTACCGCACCGCGGCCGCCGCCCGCCTCGCCGACGAGGCGGGCAACGACTTCGCCTTCGTCAACACCGACGCCTTCTCCGAACAGGGCAAGGCCGAAGTGCTCGACCTGGTGGAGAAGCGGTTCGGCAAGGTCGACCACCTGATCTACAGCCTCGCCGCGCCCCGCCGCACGGACCCGGTCACCGGCACCGTCCACCACTCGGTGATCAAGCCCCTGGGCCGGCCCTACCAGGCCCCCGCGCTGGACTTCTCCGACGGCACCGCCAAGGTCACCAGCCTCCACCTGGAACCCGCCACCGAAGAAGAGACCGAGGCCACCGTGCAGGTCATGGGCGGCGCCGACTGGCAGCTGTGGGTCAAGGCCCTCGCCGGGCGATCCCTGCTCGCCGACCGCTTCACCACCGCCGCCCTCACCTACATCGGCTCCGAACTGACCGCCCCCGTCTACCGCCAGGGCACCATCGGCGCCGCCAAGCAGCACCTGGAGAACACGGCCGGGGAGCTCAACGACACCGTCCTCGTCGGCAGCCAGCGGGCGTTCACCGCCGTCGCCGGGGCGGCGGTCACCCAGGCATCCAGCGCCATCCCTTCCATCGCCCTGTACACCGCCTTCCTCCACACCGTCCTCGGTGACGGCTTCCGCACCACCGCTCAGCAGGCAGAAGACCTGTGGGACCAGCTCACCGGCGCCACCGCACTCGTCACCGACGAGCAGGGCCGCATCCGCCTCGACGGCTGGGAGCTCGACCCGAAGGTCCAGGACCAGGTCCGGGAGCTGTGGGCCGACCCGCACGCCGGACTGGCGCGCTCGGCCGAAGGCGCCACCTGGTTCATGGCCCAGCTCCGTGAGCTGTACGGATGGGGCCTCGATGGTGTCGACTACGACCAGCCCGACGAGACCACCATCGCCTGGCCCGAGCCGCAGCACTCGAACCACCCGTACGCATCGCCGACGACCTAGCGCGTGGTCCAGACGGACGCCTCGTAGCCGCTGTCGATGTGGAACACCTGCGGATTGTCGGCGACGTTGCGCACGGATATGTGCCACTCGGCGCCGTTGACCTCGATGGGGGAGGCTTTGAACGTCGCCGGGCGCCCCTCCTTGACCCACTGGGCGCACGCGGTCACGCAGGCCTTGACCATGTCCTGGAAGTACGTGGCGACCTTGTCCAGGGTAGGTTTCGGGCCGAGTTCCTGGACCATGTGCTTGATGCACGCGAGGTCGGTCTCCATGGACGACGCGGAGAACGCCTTCGGCGCCCAGGCCGGGCCGACGCCGTGCCAGCTCAGCGCGGTGACGCCGGTCGGCAGCGGGATCCTGGTGAAGCCGAGCTGCTTGAGCTTGCCGCAGGCGACGTCCGGTTCGTCCTTGGGGTTGTTGAGCACCTCGAGGGCCATGGACAGGTTCGTGGTGTCATGCGTCGGCACCTTGTCCTTCAGCGCCTTCATGCCCGTGGGGCGGCTGCAGCGCTCCAGGAGCCGCGTGATCACCTTCGGCTCCAACGCGCACACGCAGTGGATCCACGGCACCTGATAGAAGTCGAGGAGCTTCACGTACGCCGTGCGACTCTCGGCCGGCAGATTCGGCACCACCTGGAGCTGCTGCAGCGTCTCGGGCGTCAGGCGCGACATCCTCACGCGCAGCCGCGATTCCACCGCCACGCACAGGTCCATGGGAGGGCCGATGATGTCGGTGACGAGCTGTGTCTGGGCCTGTTCGGTGGCTGCGGCGGCCGTGCGCAGCTGGTCGCCGGTCTGGTTCAGGAGAGCGTCCGGCAGGGACTGAAGGGCCTGCTGCGCGGCCTGGCACTCCAGGACGATCGGCTTCAACAGCGGTCCCACGTACGGCTCCAGCCCTTGCGCGGCGACGCTGCCCCGCAGGACGGTCGCGGCGTCGAGCCGCTGCCGCAGGAGCGTCCGACTCTCGTCGAGACTCGCCATGCGCAGGGCTACGATCCGCTCGACCCTGACCATCCGCTGGACGTACGCGGCGATGTCCGCCATGAAGGCGGCCAGTTCCCGCTCGACGCCGGTCCAGAAATCCGTGTCGTAGGCGAACTGGCCGCCCAGGTAGGAAGCCATGTCCGGAAGCAACGGGTGCACCTGGGAGAGCATGAGCCCGTGCTGGGCCGCGGAGAGCGCCTTGAGCGCCTTCGCCACCGAATCCGCCTGCTTCGCGCCCAGCGAGGCGACCAGCGCGTTGGTTCGCGCCATGATCACCTCGGTGAGCATCTCCTTCCACACCGCGCGCCGCAGCTGGTCGAGGTCTCGCAACTCCGTACCGTGCAGCGCCGCGGCCAGTGTGGTGTCGAGCGAGCGGATCCGGGCACGGGCCCACGTGGTGATCTCGCTGCCCTTGAGCCTGAGCGTCTCCTCCATCGCCGTCTTCAACTCGGCCGCGTTCGCCCGCCGGTCCGGCGGCGTTCCCCCTGCGGCGCCCTGATTCTTCGGCGCCTGGAACGGCTGATCTGTCATGGCCCCACCCCCTTGCCGGTCAGTGTGGCACCGCGCCTCGCCGGGCGACGAAGGTTCGCCGCTCCTCCGCGCGGCGGACGCGGGGAGCCGGGCGGCGTCCGCGGCCTACCGGGCGTGGGGATACCGCAAGGTGGGCGAGGCCCGGCCCTGGGGCGGGGCCGGGGCTCCCCGTCACGTTCACGTGCTTCGTTGGTCGTGGGTGTTCTGTCGGAGCTGCTCCGTGTGCCGGGTGAGGGCGTCGATGCGTTCGGCGAGGTCGGTGTCCTGGGGCCGCAGGTGGGCCCGGGTGGCCGTCAGGGGGCGGACGAGGCGGGCGGCGTCGTCGTGGGCGAGAGCCCGGTTCAGGTCGCCGACCGCGTCGTCGGCCGTGGCGGGCAGACCGGCGAGGGAGGTGACCTGGCCGGCGAGGCGGCGTAGGTCGGCGGCGTTGTCGCGGGCCCAGGCGGTGACGGTGCGGTCGGCGGCGCGGGTGTCGCGCGTGGCCTGGACGCGTTCCTCACCGGTGCTGCCCGCCGCGCCGGGGCGCAGGCGCAGGTAGCGGCGTTCCGCGGCCTGGCGGCTGGCGACCCCGAGGGGGCCGGCGAGGTCGGCCCAGCTCGCGCCGTATCCGCGGGCGGTTTCGATCAGTCCGCTTTCCCAGCCGGCGAGCTGTTCGCGGACCTCGCGCAGCATCAGCAGCGCGGCCAGAGCCTGATGGGGGCCGGGGCCGGAGCCCGGGCCGGTATCGGCCGTGGGCGGCGTGACGGTCGTCGGTGCGTCCGGTGCGTCCGGTGCGTCCGGTGTGGCCGGTGTGGCCGCGGAAGATCGCTGCGCGTTCTTCATGGACCGGTCGATGGCTTCCAGCGCTGCCGCGGCGGCGGGGAAGGGGACCGGGGCGGGCGGGCGGGTGGCGTCGTTCACGGGGCTCTCCGTCGTTTGTCATCCTCCAGATGACGACCTGCTTGTCATCGTTTCGATGACATGTTACAACGGAAGCACGTTGAAGCGCATTGGCAGTCTCTGCCTGAACCAACTGGAGGTGTTTCGCGATGTTGATGCGCACTGACCCGTTCCGCGAGATGGACCGGATCGTCCAGCAGCTGTCGGGCACGTCGGGTACGTGGTCGAAGCCGTCCGTCATGCCGATGGACGCCTACCGCGAAGGCGACGCGTATGTGATCGCGTTCGATCTTCCCGGTGTGAGCACAGAGGCGATCGACATCGACGTCGAGCGGAACATGCTGACCGTGAAGGCGGAGCGCCGCCCGGCAACCAAGAGCGACACCGTGCAGATGGAGCTCTCCGAGCGGCCCCTCGGCGTCTTCTCCCGCCAGCTCGTCCTGGCCGACACTCTGGACACCGAGCGCATCCAGGCCGACTACGAGGCGGGTGTCCTGACCCTGCGCATCCCGATCGCCGAGCGCGCCAAGCCCCGCAAGATCAGCATCGGCGGCGAAGCGGACCGCAAGCAGATCTCCGGCTGACCTCCCCCGTACAGCCGGCAGCGGAGGGCGCGGCGATCCGAATCCCCCTCCGGCACCCCGCCCTCCGCACCCCCTTGCCCCTTCACTCCATTGCCCCCTTCACCCCTTTCCGGAGGTGACGTGATGCCGATGCGCAGGGAGTCGTTCCTGGCCCACGTCCAGGAGCGCGGCGAGTACCAAACCGAAGAAGAGGCCGAGCGGGTGGCCCGTGTCGTCCTGGCCCTGCTGGGCGCGCATCTGGTCGGCAGCGTGCGGGCCGAGCTCGCGGCCCGCCTCCCCGAGACGTACGCCCTGATCCTCCTCAACCCGTTGCAGGCCGCTGAGCCGCTCTCGCCCGAGCGGTTCGTCCGGGCGACCGCGGCGTGGATCGAGGGCGCCACCGAGAAGACTGCCCTGTGGGACATCGGCGCGGTCCTGTCCACCGTGGCCGCGGCTGCGGGAGACGTCCTCACCCGCGAGGTCCTCCTTCAGCTCCCCCACGGATACGACCTCCTCTTCGGCCACCCCCAGCCCACCTGACCCCTTACGTCCACCGTCCGCACACCCGGACCCTTCGCAGAGAAAGGCAACCGCAGCCATGTACGACCAGTCTCGATCGAACCCGTCCCGGACGGCCATGACGTTCGACCAGATGCTGGAACGCGTGCGCTACGAAGGCGCCTACCCCACCCGCGAACGCGCCGCGGAAGCCGTCCACCACGTCCTGGCCGCCCTCGGCCGCCAGCTCACCGGTCACGAACGCGTCGACCTCGCCCAGTGCCTGCCCGTCGAAGCGGCCCTCAGCCTGACCGCCCAGATCCCGGCCACCGAACACCTCACCGGATGGGGCTTCGTCAAGGACCTCGCCGCCCGCACCGGCGCCACCCCCGCCACCACCCGCTGGGACACCGGCGCCGTACTCGCCGTCGTCACCCGCCTCGCCGGACCCGACCTCGTCGCCCGCATCCTGCACCAACTCCCCGATGGCTACGCGCTCTTGTTCGGCCAGGCGGAACTGCGCCGGCCCCACCCCGCCGCCGCCTGACCGCGCTGGCCGCCCGCGCCGGCTCAGCGGTGCGGGCCGCGCGTTCGGCGCCACCGGCGTCCCCGGTGGCGCCATCGGCCGTGTCGGCGTCCCCCAGTACCTCGTACGCACGTCCCATCCCTTCCCTTCATCCCTTTCACGCGGGGTGGGAGCCTTCCGCCGGGGCAGACGACGGGAACAGGCCGGGAAGGGAAGGACCGTTGTCATGGGCCATCGCGCCGTACGAGCTGTGGGCTGGGCGCGTTCCCTGCCACTGGACACCGATGCCAAGACGGCCCGGGACTGGACCCGCGCACATCTGCGCACGCTGGCGTGGACCGAGGGCACGCCCCAGACGGTGTGCGATGTCCTGCTGACGGTCTCGGAGCTGGTCACCAACGCCCACGTACACGCGCGCAGCAGTGCGCAGCTCGTCATGACGTGGGACGAGCAGTGCCTCCACATCGCCGTTCACGACAGCAGTCGCGAGGTCCCCGTCCTCCGGCCGCCGAGCATCGACCGTGACGGCGGACGCGGCGTCTTCCTCGTCGACGCCCTGGCCGACGACTGGACGGTGCGGGCCTGCCCGACGGGGAAGGTGGTCATCGCCTGTTTCCGCCCACCCACACCCGCGTGACGTGAACGGATCAGGTGCGGGCACGACGGTGGCCCGCCCCTCTGTGGAGGGGCGGGCCACCGTCGTACCGCGTGTGGACTTGTTCGTGGGCGTGGCGTGGTGCTGCTACCAGCGGTACCAGCGTCCGCTGCCGCCCTTGGGTCGGGCGACGAAGCCGATGAGCCACAGCACCAGGACGGCGATGGCGACCCACCAGAGGATCTTCACCGCGAATCCCGCGCCGAAGAGGATCAGAGCCAGCAGAAGAACGAGAAGCAGGGGAACCATAGTTATCAACCTCCAAGCCCACGCCTGCCCCGCCCCCGCCCGCCCATGCACTCGATCTTATGCGTTTCTTATCCCACCGACGGGGCACGAGCAATGCTCACCTTCCCGCTTTGACGCCCGCGATCGCGGCTTCCTCGGCCGGTGTCACCTCGATCCAGCGACGCAGCGCGGGCAGCGTCGTGATCCGGTGGCGCATCTGCCAGCGCCAGTCGGGTCGGCCCACTCCTCGGCGCTCGCTCCGGACGCGGCGGCAGGCAACGGCTGCTCGGTCTCTGCTGTCGGGAGGAAATGGCTTGCAGGCGCGCGAATTCGCGCCCTACGGTGTTGTGCATGGGTTCCCTCTGACAGTCCCCGCGCGACCGCGTTGAGCTTGGCTCCGCCGTCGCGCGTTCTCATCCGCGATCGCGCTCTTCTTCCGTGATGCCGCCTGCCCGGCGAGCCGCGGAGTGTCCTTGCGCGCGGATGCGTCCATCCACCGGTTCCGATCGGCTCGGCCGAGAACAGGGGACTTTTGCATGCTTACCGCACAGCTATCTCTTCAGAACGTCACCCGCCGCTACGACAACCACGTCGTGCTGGCCGACGTGTCCTTCAGCCTCAAGCCGGGCGAGAGGGCCGGCATCATCGGCGACAACGGAGCCGGAAAAAGCACCCTGTTGCGACTGATCGCCGGGCAGGACCGGCCCGACAATGGCGAGCTGACCGTGATCGCGCCCGGCGGCCTGGGCTACCTCGCCCAGTCGTTGGCCCTGCCTGCCGAGGCCAGCGTCCAGGACGCGGTTGACGTGGCTCTCGCCGAACTGCGTGATCTCGAAGCACGGATGCGTCACGCCGAAGCCGGGCTCCAGGGCCTGGCGGGGGCGGAGCTCGCCGTCGGGCTGGACGCCTACGCGCACCTGGTCGCGCAGTACGAGGCGCGCTCCGGATACGAGGCCGATGCCCGGGTGGAGGCGGCCGTGTACGGACTCGGGCTCCCGAGCCTGGCCCGGGACAGAGCCCTGGGCACGCTGTCGGGTGGAGAGCGGTCGCGGTTGGCGCTGGCCGCGACCCTGGCCTCCCAGCCGGAGCTGTTGCTGCTGGACGAGCCGACCAACGATCTGGATGACCAGGCGATGGCTTGGCTGGAGTCACACCTGAGGGCGCACCGCGGCACGGTACTCGCGGTCACCCATGACCGGGTGTTCCTGCAACGGGTCACCACCACGATCCTGGAGGTCCGCGCGGGCAAGGTGACGCGTCACGGCGACGGCTACGACGGCTACCTCGCCGCCAAAGCGGCCGAGCGCCGGCGTCGTCTGCGGGAGTACGAGGACTGGTCCTCCGAGCTCGCCCGCAACCAGAAGCTGGCCGCCTCGAACGTGGCACGGCTGGAGGCGATTCCGCGCAAGCTGCCGTTCGCCGTGTTCGGCCACGGAGGCTTCCGGGCCCGCGGCCGCGGCCACGGGGCGACGGTCCGTATCCGCAACGCGAAGGAGCGTGTCGAACGACTGACGGACCATCCCGTCGCGCCACCGCCCGAACCGCTGCTGTTCGCCGCCCGCATGACCACCACCGGCGATCAGACGTCACAGCAGGCGGCGGAACTCACGGGCATCCGTGTCGGGGACCGGCTGCACGTGCCGTCGCTGCGACTCGGCGCCGGGGAACGGCTCCTGGTCACGGGGCCCAACGGGGCGGGCAAGACAACGCTGATGCGGGTGCTGGCGGGTGAACTACGGCCTGACGAGGGGACGGTGCGCACGCGGGGGCGAGTGGGGCACTTGAGGCAGGAGGAAACACCGTGGCCGCCGGGCCTGACCCTCCCGCAAGCGTTCGCCGACGGCCGCGGAGGCGACCTGGACGAGCACACCGATCACCTGCTGTCGCTCGGCCTGTTCAGCCCGGCCGACCTGCGCCTGAAGGTGAGTGAACTGTCCTATGGGCAACGGCGCCGGATCGAGCTGGCCCGACTGGTCAGCGCCCCCGTCGACCTCCTGCTGTTGGACGAGCCCACCAACCACCTCTCCCCGGCCTTGGTCGAGGAACTGGAAGGAGCCCTGGCCGGTTACCAAGGCGCGGTCGTCATCGTCACCCACGACCGCCGTATGCGCGCCCGCTTCGTCGGCACCCAGGTGGAACTCAATGGCGGCCACCTCGCCCCGCCGCAGGAGCCGACAGTGAGGTGAAGCCCGTAGGTCGCCGCGGGCCCCAGCCGTGCACCGGCGACGCCGTCGCGGTCGCCACAAAGTCGCCGTGAAAACCCGTTGGCGGTACCACGGCGGCCACTGCTATCTTGCCGGAGGCCGTGCAAGAGACCGAGGAGGTGGTACCCGTGAACGCAGTATCGACATGGGTGCTCCCCTCTGGGGCCACGGTCGGGCGATAGGTCGTCCGGGAGCGCCGTTCCATGGCACTTCCGAAAGGTACGACCATGCACTTCACTTCTGAACAGCGTCTCGACGACGCTGTCCTCGAACGCGAATTCACCCTCGGCGAGATCCCCGGCATCCTGTGGACGCCCGCATCCGCGTCCGCGTCCGCACCCACGCCGCTGATCCTGGCCGGCCCTGCTCCTCTCGGGCTGCGCACGATGTACCCCCGGCTGGTGGCCCGGGCCCTGCACGCCGCGGCGGACGGGTTCGCCACCGCCACCATCGAGCTGCCCGGGAGTGGCGACCGGCCCCGTTGGCCCGCCGCCGAGCAGGCCCGCGCCGACCTGCGCCGGGTGATGGCGGCCGGCGAGCCGGTCACCGACGAGATCATTGACGCCCTCGTCCTCCCCCTGGTCGACAAGGCGGTCCCCGAATGGCAGAGCGCCCTGGACGCCCTCCTGTCGCTGCCCGAGATCGGCGGCGCGGTCGGGTACTCGGGGGGAGTGATCTCCATCGGGACCCGGCTCGCGGTGGTCGAGCCGCGCATCTCGGCCGCGGTTCTGTTCGCCGGGAGTTTCATCCCGCGCGCCGTACTCGAGGAGGCCCGCCAGGTCACCATTCCGCTGCACGTCCTGCTGCAGTGGGACGACGAAGGCAATGACCGGCAGGCGGCCCTGGACCTGTTCGACGCCTTCGGCTCCAAGGAGAAGACGCTGCACGCCAATACGGGCGGGCACACCGGCGTGCCTCAGTTCGCGGGGGACGCGGCGGCCCAGTTCTTCACCCGGCACCTGAAGTGACGCCGGGCCGTCAGGCCACCGGCAGACGGTGGCCGTGCCGGGCCGGGGCACCGCTCCTCTAGGGACAGGTCCTGGCTCGCCTCGGCTCTCTGCACCACGGGCCCCTGCCAGACTCCTGGCAGGGGCCCGTGGTACGGGAAGGGGCGCAGACACCGGGCCGACGGGCAGGGGGCCGCGGCACCCCAGGTGGTTCAGACGATCTCGGTGTCGTAGAAGCAGAGGTGGTTCTTGATCGCGGCGACGTCCGGCTTGGGGTCCGCGTACGCCCAGGCGAGGTCGGTGGCGCCGGGTACGGACCAGTAGCCGGCGTCCCCCTTGAACGGACAGTGGGTACGGGTCTCGGAAGGGGTCAGCAGGTCGGTGCGCACGTCCTCGGGCGGCAGGTAGTACCGCGGGGGGCACCCCGTCTCGCGCAGCACCAGGGGGCGCCTGCTGTCGGCCAGTACCCGCCCGTCCTTCACGACGCGCACGTGCTCGTTGCCCTGGTCGATGGTGATCTCGTGTCCACGTGTCATACGTTCCTCAGCGCACCCGGCCGGGGAATTCTTCCCGCGGCCCCTGAGGGGCGCCGTGAGGCATCAGCCGCATCGACGTGCGCCTGCCTGACCAGTTCGTGCCACCGTGAAGGAACCCGTCGGGCCGTGGCGGCATCCTCAACGACGAGTCCACTCAGGAGGTTTCGAGCAGGTGAGCGATCGCGTGGCGACAGACGCGGACATCGTCAGGCCGCTCCCGGTGCTGCTGCGAGAGCACGCCCGGAGCATCGGGGAGAAGGTGGCCTTCGAGGACCGCCGTACCCGGCTGACCTACCGCGAGCTGGAACGCAGAACCGGGCGCCTGGCGGGTCATCTGGCGGGGCTCGGCCTGGCGCGGGGGGAGCGGGCGGCGATCCTGCTCGGCAACCGCGTCGAGGCGGTCGAGAGCCTGCTCGCCGTCACCCGGGCCGGCGCGGTGGGCGTGCCGCTGGATCCCGCCGGCACGGCGGCGGAGCTGACGTACCTGCTGGACGACAGTGACGCCCGCGTGATCATCACCGACCCCACCCGGCTGGCGCGGCTGCGGCCGCTCCTGGCGGCGCGCCCCGGGCTGGTCGTGCTGGTGGCCGAGTCCGCGGAAGAGCGTGACACCGCCGCGCCGGCACGCGGACGCCCGTACCCGCCCGCGGAACCGGCTGGGCCGAGCCACCCGCGGCCGGGCAGCGCGGACAGCGGCCTGCTGCGCTACGAGGAACTGGTGGGCAACGAACCGGAGACGCCCGCCCGGGACGACCTCGGGCTCGATGAAGTGGCCTGGCTGCTGTACACCTCCGGCTCCTCCGGCACCCCCAAGGGCGTACTGCTCACCCAACGCAACCGGCTCGCACCGGTGGCCGCCGGACTCGTCGGCGTCCTGGGGATGTCCCGGCAGGACCGGCTGCTGTGGCCCCTGCCGCTGCACCACGCCATGAGCCACGTGGTCTGCGTGGTGGGGGCGGCCGCGACCGGGGCGAGCGCCATGATCCTGACCCGGTTCACGGTGGCGGAGGTACGCGCCGAACTGCGCCGTACGGACGCCCCGTACACCCTCCTCGGCGGGGTGCCGACGACGTACTCGGCCCTGCTCGACGAGGTGCGCGACGGCGCGGGCCTCGGCACGGGAGCCCTGCGCGGGTGCGTCAGCGGCGGTGCCTCGGCGGGGCCCGCGTTCCGCCGGTCGTTCGAGGCGACCTGCCGCGTCCCCTACCTGGAGCACTACGGCAGCACCGAGCTGGGACCGGTCACCATGGCGGCGCCGGGCGACACGACGGCGGCCGAGTCGTGCGGCCGGGTCCTGCCGGGCACCCGGGTCCGGGTCGGCGGCGGCGTGGCCGGACGAGACGTCGGCGAGGGCGAGTTGTGGGTGAGTGGGCCCGGCGTGATGGCCGGATACCACGGCAGGCCGCAGGACACCGCCGAGGTGCTGCGCGACGGCTGGTTCCGCACCGGCGACCTGGCCCGGGTGGACGCCCGCGGGGAAGTGGTCATCACCGGCCGGGCCGGTGATCTGATCATCCGGGGCGGGGTGAACATCCACCCCTCGGAGGTGGAGGCGGTCCTGCGAGGGCTGCCCGGGGTGGCGGACGCCGCCGTGGCCGGACGCCCGCACCCCGTCTTCGGCGAGGTGCCGGTCGGTTACCTGGTCCGCGAGCGCGGCCACGGCGTCGACCACGGCGTCGGCGAGGGCCACGGTGTCGGCGACGGCGACGGCGTCGACATCGAGGTCGACCGCGGGTTCGACCCCGCCGGCATCCTGGCCGCCTGCCGCCGGGAACTCTCCGCCTTCAAGGTCCCCGCCGCGCTGTACGAGGTGGACCGCATCCCCCGTACCGCTTCCGGGAAGGTACGCCGGCGCGCGCTCGCCGACCTGCCCGCGCGGTCGCTGGGAACGGCACCGCACGAGCAGGCGTCAACGGGCCCGACGGCTCCCGTCCGGCGCTCGGCGGCGGACGTACTGGCCCTGGTGCGGCGCGCGGCGGCGGACGTACTCGGCTGCGCGCCCGAGGAGGTGGAGCCGGGGACCGCGCTGCGGGACCTCGGCATGGACTCGCTGACGGCGATGGTGCTGCGGGAGCGGCTGTCCGCGGCGACCGGCCTGCCGCTCTCCGAAGCCGTCGCCTTCGACTTCCCGACGACCGCCGCGCTTGCCGCCCACCTCGCATCGCTGGACGCCGCCGAGCAGGCAGGCACCGGACCGCTATCACCGGGGGCGGCCCCGGTCCGCCCGGACGACGACGACGGTGGCGGTGGCGGTGGCGGTGGAGATGACGACGATCCGGTGGTCATCGTAGGGATGGCCTGCCGCTACCCCGGCGGGGTGAGCACCCCCGAGGAGCTGTGGCGGCTGGTGGCCGACGGTACGGACGCGATCGGTCCGTTCCCCGCCGACCGGGGCTGGGACACCGACGGGCTCTACGATCCCGACCCGGGCCGCCCCGGGCGTACGTACGTGCGCGAGGGCGGCTTCCTCTCCGGCGCGGACCGCTTCGACGCGGGCTTCTTCGGCATCTCGCCCCGCGAGGCCCTGGCGATGGACCCACAGCACCGGCTTCTCCTCGAGGTGGCGTGGGAGGCCGTCGAGCATGCCGCGATGGACCCCCGGTCCCTGCGCGGATCGGCGACCGGGGTGTACGCGGGGCTGATGTACAGCGACTACGCGGGCCGGTTCGCGGTGACGCCCGCGCAGGTGGAGGGCTATCTCGGCATCGGCAACGCCGGCAGCGTCGCCTCGGGCCGGATCGCGTACACCCTCGGCCTGGAAGGGCCGGCGATCACCGTGGACACGGCCTGCTCCTCGTCCTTGGTCGCCCTGCACCTGGCGGCCCAGGCGCTGCGCCGGGGCGAGTGCGCCCTCGCGCTGGTCGGCGGGGTCACGGTGATGTCCACCCCCTCGTCGTTCGTGGAGTTCAGCCGACAGCGGGCACTGTCCCCTGACGGCCGCTGCAAGGCGTTCGGGGCGGGCGCCGACGGCACGGGGTGGGCCGAGGGCGCCGGGATGCTGCTGCTGAGCCGGCTGTCCGAGGCACGCCGTACGGGGCTTGCGGTCCTGGCCGTGGTGCGCGGCTCGGCGGTGAACCAGGACGGGGCGAGCAACGGGCTGACCGCCCCGCACGGCCCGGCGCAGCAGCGGGTGATCCGCCAGGCCCTGGCCGACGCCGGGCTGACGCCCGCGGACGTCGACGCGGTCGAGGCGCACGGCACCGGCACCCGGCTGGGAGACGTCATCGAGGCGGAGGCGTTCCTGGCCGTCTACGGGCGGGAGCCGCGGGAAAGCCCGCTCTGGCTGGGCTCGGTCAAGTCGAACATCGGCCACACCCAGGCCGCCGCCGGAGTGGCCGGCGTGATCAAGACGGTGCAGGCGATGGCGCACGGCGTCCTGCCGCGCACCCTGCACGCGGACGAGCCGAACCCCGCTGTGGACTGGCCGTCGGGGCGGGTGGCGCTGCTGACCCGGGCAGTGCGGTGGCCCGAGGCGGACCGCCCGCGCCGGGCCGGGGTCTCCTCCTTCGGCATCAGCGGAACCAACGCGCACGTGGTCCTCGAAGAGGCCCCGCCCGAGGACCGGCAGCAGGAGCGGCCGCAGGACCGCCCGCAGGACCGGCACCCCGGACCCGCCGCTCCTGCCGACGCGCGGGGCGCCGGGCGGCCCACGGAGGGCAGCGACCCGGCGACGCCACCGCACACGCCCGGGTCGGGGCCTGCCCCCGGGCCGGTGCCGTCGCCGGTTCCGCTGCCGTTCGTACTGTCGGCCCGGAGCCGACCGGGCCTGCGGGACCAGGCCCGGCGACTGCAGGAGCGGCTCGCCGCCACCGCCACCCCGGACGCGAAGCCGGTCGACATCGCCTACTCCCTCGCCACCACCCGCTCGGCCTTCGAGCACCGGGCCGTGGTGGTGGCCCGGGACCGCGCGGAACTGCTGTCCTCCTTGCAGGCCGTGGCCGAGGGAAGGCGCCGACCGGCCGTGCACACCGGCGCGGCCCGGACGCACGGCTCCCTCGCCCTCCTCTTCACCGGGCAGGGAAGCCAGCGCCTTGGCATGGGCCGGGAGTTGTACGGACAGCGGTCGCTGCACCCCGCCTTCGCGCGGTCCTTCGACGCGTCCTGCGCGCTCTTCGACCCGCTGCTGCCGAAGCCCTTGCGGGACGTGGTGTTCGCCGACGAAGGCACCGAGACCGGCGCTCTGCTGGGGGCGACCCGGTTCGCCCAACCGGCGCTCTTCGCCCTGGGAACCGCCCTGTTCCGGCTGCTGGAATCCTGGGGAGTGCGCCCCGACCTGGTGGCCGGGCACTCGATCGGAGAGGTGGCCGCGGCCCACGCCGCCGGGATCCTGTCCCTCGCGGACGCCTGCACCCTGGTGGCGGCCCGCGGCCGGCTGATGGACGCGTTGCCGGGCGGCGCGATGGGCGCCGTGGCGGCCGGCGCGGACGAGGTCTCCGCATATCTGGCGCAGGCGGCACGGGCGGTGGAGATCGCCGCTGTCAACGGGCCCGCGTCGGTGGTGGTGTCCGGCGACGAGGCCGCCGTGGGCGAGACCCTCGCCCACTTCCGGGAGCGGGGCCGGTCCACGGCGCCGCTGCGCGTGAGCCACGCCTTCCACTCGGCCCAGATGGAGCCCATGCTGGCCGAGTTCGCGGAGGTGGTGGGACGGCTGTCCTTCTCCGCCCCCGAACTCCCGCTGGTGAGCGCGGTGGCGGGGCGCACGGCCGGTGCAGAGGAGCTGCGCACCCCGGAGTTCTGGGTGGACCACGTGCGCCGACCGGTCCGGTTCGCCGACTCTCTGGCGCACCTCCGCGAGCGCGGGGCGGCCCACTTCGTGGAACTCGGCCCGGACGGCGTACTCACCGCCATGGCGCGCACCTGCCTCACCCCACCGCAGCCCGCCCCGGCACCGGCTGGAGCCCCGGCCGCGGGCGACGGCGTACCCGGCGACAGCTCTACCGGCGCTCGGGCCGATGCCCCGGCGCCGCTGGTCCTCCCGACCCTGCGCGGCGCACGACCGGAGGCGGGCGCGCTGCTCGACACCGTGGCCGCGCTCCACGCGCACGGGGTCCCGGTCGACTGGCGAGCCGTCTTCGCCGGGCGTGGCGGGCGGCGCACCGCGCTGCCCACGTACGCGTTCCAGCGCCGCCGTTACTGGCTGGACGCCGACCCGCCGCAGCGGCCCGCGCCCGCGCCGGGCGGCCCGGCCCGGTCGTTCCTGCGGTCCCGGACGGCCACGGCGGACGACGGCGGCCTGCTGTTCGACGGCCTCCTTTCCCTCCGCGAGCACCCCTGGCTGGCCGACCACGTCGTGGCGGGCACGGTCCTGCTGCCAGGGGCCGCGTTCGTGGAGATGGCCCTGTACGCCGGAGCGCAGGCGGGGACGCCGGTCGTCGACGAACTCACCCTGACCGCGCCCCTGCCGCTGCCCTCGGAGGGCAGCGTCGACATCCAGGTGAAGGTGGCGGGCGCGGACGGCACGGGCCGACGGGCCGTCACCTTCCACGCCCGCCGCCACGACGCCAGTACGGGCGAAGGCCCCTGGCAGCGGCACGCCATCGGTACGCTCGTGCCGCAGGGGGAGCCGACCCCGAACCGTTCCGCCACGGCGGCGGACCGCCCCTGGCCCCCGCCGGGCGCCGTCCCGCTCGACCTCGACGGATCCCCACGGGCGCAGCATCCGGCCGGCGGTGTGTTCGCACGCCTGGCCCGCTCCGGACTCGACTACGGGCCCGCCTTCCGGGGGCTGCGCGCCGCCTGGCGCCTCGGTGACGAGGTGTACGCCGAGGTGGCCCTGCCCGAGGCCGCCGACGCCGCGGCGCCACGGAAGGGCGCGGCGGAATTCGCCCTGCACCCGGCACTCCTCGACGCGGCGCTGCACACGGTGGCCCTCGCCGCCCTCCCGGCGGCGAAGGACCGGCCACCGGGGGAGGACGAGGCACCAGGGGAGGACGAGGCACCGGGGGAGGAGGCGTCTTCCCAGGACGAACCGGGCGGGGGAGCGGTGGCGTTGCCGTTCTCCTTCACCGGGGTACGCCTGCACGCCTCCGGCGCACGGCGGGTGCGGGTGCGGGTGCGCATGGCGCCGCCCGCCGCACCCGGCCCGGACAGCCACGCCGAGACGGCGGACGCGCGGTCCGGCCACGGGTACCACGAGGCGGACGGCGGTATCGGGCTGGAGCTGACCGACGGCGCGGGCGCTCCCGTCGCGACGATCCGCCGGCTGAACCTGCGCCCCTTGCCCTCGTCACGTACCGCCTCCACCGCGGCGGAAACCCCTGCCGCATCGCTCTTCCGGGTGCGCTGGGCCCGCTCGCCGCAGCCGCCCGTGGCCGGTCGACCGCCCACGTGGGGCGTACTGGCCGAGGCCGGGTCGCGGGACGTCCTGGCGTCCGCGGACTCCGGCGTCCCGGTATACCGCGACCTCGCGGCGGCGGCCGCCGCCGCACCGGCTGTCGTCGTGGCCCTGTGCCCGGCACCCCGAGTCGCCGCCACGGACGGCGACTCCGAGCCGCACCCGGCCGGGGAGATGCACCGGACGGCACGATGGGCCCTGGCACTGGTCCAGGCATGGCTCGCGGAGCCCCGCCTGGCCGACTCCCGCCTGGCCGTCGTCACCACCGGCGCCGTCGACACGGGCGCCGTCGACACGGGCGCCGCCGAGGCCGACACCGATGCCTTCACCGGAACCGATCCCGATCCCGATACCGCTACCGATCCAGCCAAGGACGCCTGTGCGTACGCACCCGGGCTCGCCCAGGCACCGGTGTGGGGACTGATCCGCTCGGCGCAGCGGGAGAACCCGGGCCGCTTCGTCCTGATCGACCTGGACGGCGACCCCGGCTCCACGGCCGCACTGCCCGCTCTGTTGTCGGGCGGGCAGCCCGAGACGGCCGTACGGCAGGGGGTGGCCCACGTACCGGACCTCCTGCGCGTGCCCGTCGTACCCGTCATGGCGGCCGATGTGGCCGAGGCGCGTCCCGGCCGTCGGCTCGACCCGGAAGGCACCGTCCTGGTCACCGGCGCGACCGGCTCGCTGGGCATAATGACAGCACGTCACCTGGTCACCGCGCACGGCGTCCGCCATCTGCTGCTCGCCGCCCGACGCGGCTCCGCGGCACCCGGGATGACCGAGCTGTGCACCGAACTGACCGCACGGGGCGCCCGGGTCACGGTACGCGCGTGCGATGTCGCCGACCGGCAGGCACTCGCGGCCCTGTTCGACGACGTACCGGCGGCTCACCCGCTGACCGGGGTGGTGCACACCGCGGGAGTTCTGGACGACGGCATCGTCACGGCGCTCGACGCTGAACGGCTCGACCGGGTGCTGCGGCCCAAGGCGGACGCCGCCCTCGCGCTCCACGAGCTGACCGCGGACCGGGACCTCGCGCTGTTCGTCCTCTTCTCCTCCGTGGCCGGGGTGTTCGGCTCCGCCGGGCAGGCCGGCTACGCGGCGGCCAACTGCGTCCTGGACGCCCTGGCCCGCCATCGCCACCGCCTCGCTCTGCCGGGCACCTCGATCGCCTGGGGCCCCTGGCGGCAGAGCGGCGGCATGATGGCGCACCTCACGGAGCGGGACCTACGGCGGATGGCTCGCGCGGGGTTCGCCCCGCTCGCACCGGAGGAGGGCCTCGCGCTCCTCGACGCGGCTGTCCGCGGCGGCGACCCGGCCCCGGTGGCGGCCCGCCTCGATCCGGCCCTCGCGACCGCTGGCCGCTCCCGTACGACCGCCGCCCGACGCACCCGACTCACGCGACCCACCGAACAACTCACGGAACAACTCACCGAACCGATCGACCAGACCGCCCCCATCGCCCCGAGCGGCCCGGCTGGACGACATGGCGCGCCGACCGCCGCCCTGACCCGACGGCTCGCCGCCGCGCCGCCGGAGGAGCGCGTCGGCCTGCTGCTCGCCGAGGTACAGGCGCTCGCGGCCGGGGTGCTCGGTCACACCGAGGACGACGAGGCGATCGACCCGGACGACCCGTTGGCGGACTGGGGGCTCGACTCGCTGGCCGCCGTCGAGCTGCGCAACCGCCTCGCGACCGCGACGGATTCCACGCTCCCGCCCACCCTTCTGTTCGACTTCCCGACCCCCCGCGCGGTCGCCACCCACCTCGCAGAGCGGTACGCCGTACACGCGGCCGAGCCGCCCCGGGCCGCGGCCGCCCCCAGCCACACCACGACCGACACGGTGCAGGAGGCGACTCCCGCCACCGCGACGGGCGCCCCGACGGCCGGAGAACCGCTCCCGGACTCCCTGGGCGGGCTGTTCCGCACCGCCTGCGCACGGGGACGGACCATGGACGCGATGGGGCTGCTGACGATCACCGCGCGCCTGCGCCCGGTCTTCGACCGCGCCGGGGCGCCGCACGCGGCACCGGCGGCCGTCCCGCTCGCCTCCGGAGGAACGGGTCCCCGGCTGCTCTGCTTCCCGGCGCTGAGCGCGCTCTCCGGACCGCAGGAGTACGCCCGGCTGGCCCGGGGACTGCGCGGACTCCGGCCGGTCACCGCCCTGCCGCATCCGGGGTTCCAACGTCCGGAATCGCTGCCGGCCACGCTGGACGCCTTCGTCACGGCCCAGGCCGCCGCCGTCCGCGCCGCCGCGGGCGGCGAGCCGTTCGCCCTCCTCGGACGCTCCGCGGGCGGCTGGGCGGCCCAGGCCGTGGCGGAACGGCTGGCGGCCGAGGACACCGCCCCCGTCGCCGTCATCCTGCTGGACACCTACCCCGCCGTCCGCGCCGACGCGGACGAAGCCCTCTCCCCGATGACGTCCGACATGCTGAGCCGGGCGGCCCGATTCGCCTCCGCCGACACCGATCGCCTCACGGCCATGGCCGGGTACTTCAGCCTGTACTCCGGCTGGCGCCCCACGCGGTCGGCGGCTGCGACCCTGTTCGTCCGGGCCGGGGAACCACTGCCCGGCACCGCACCGGCCCCCGCCTGGCCCCTGCCCCACACCGAAGTCATCGTCCCGGGCGACCACTTCACCCTCCTGGAAGGGCACGCACGCTCCACCGCCGGCACCGTCCACGACTGGCTGACCGGCCTGCTCCACCGCTGACCCCCGGCGCCCGCGGCGACGGCGCGGGCGCCGATCCGTCAGGCGGGCCGGACGGTGACGGTGACGGTGCAGAGGCGCTTGGTGGCCCGGGTCAGGGCTACGTACAGGTCCCTTTCCCCACCGGGGCGGGTCGTGACGATCTCCTCGGGGTTCATGACGACGACCCCGTCGAATTCCAGGCCGCGCGCCTCGGACGCCGGCACGATGCGTGCGTGGTGATCGACGCCGTGCGCCATCAGCTCGCTCACCCGGCTGTCCGCGCAGATCACTCCCAGCAGTTCGCCCGGGTGCGCGGCGCTCTGGGAGCGGAGTTCCCGTACGACGGCGGTGACCAACCCGTCCGGGGGCGCGGTCGCGGTGCGAGGGATCTCGCCGTTTCGCAGTGACCGTGTGGGCTTCTGGTCCGGAGCGATCCGCGTGAGCAGGCCCCGGACGCTCTCCAGGATCTCCTGCGTGGTGCGGTAACTGACGGTCAGGTCGTGCAGGGTGAACCGCGGTCCGACGTGAGGGCCCAGTGCTTCCTTCCAGTCGCGTGCCGTCGTGACCGGGCCCGCCTGGGCGAAGTCACCCACCACCGTCATCGACCGTGCCGGGCAGCGGCGGACGATCATCCGCCACTGCATGGCGGTCAGTTCCTGCGCCTCGTCCACGACGACGTGCCCGTACGTCCGCTCGGGGGAGCCGTCGACCAGGCTCGACGCCTCGTCCAGCAACGGCACGTCGGCATCGGTCCACGGGTCGTCCGGACCGCGCAGCAGAAGGGACCGCTCCTGCGCGGTCAGGCGGGGCAGGTGCTCGGCCAGAGCCTCGGAGTCCGTCAGGAGCGCCTCCACGAGGTCACCGGGTACCAGCCGCGGCCACAGCACCTCGACCGCTCGGTCGACGCCGACATCGTCGAGAAGATCGGCCCGGATGGCGTCCAGGTCCAGCTCGTGGGCCGGACCCGAGTCGGCCGCACCTTCGGCACGGCGCTGGGCGACTCCCGTGAACCGGTCGAGGTTGATGCCCGTCATCCTTTCCGTATCGGCGTCGATCTGCTCCAGGAGGTCGCCCATGTCTCGTTGCATCGCGTCGGCGACGGCGTCGGCCAAGAGCTCCTTGAACACCTGGCGCGCGGGGTTGTGCCCCGGTACGGCCGCCACGGCGGCGGCGCGGGCCGCGGCGACCTCCTCGCCGGGCACGTGAACCAGTGCCTGCCCGACCCGCACGGTGAAGTCCCCGGCCGGGGCCTGGTGGACGCGCAGCAGACCGGCCAGGGCTTCGGCGAGATCGGAGCCGCCCTTGAGGCGCGCCGTGTCCAAGGGGGCCACCGTGTCCGCGGACACTCCGGCCAGTTCCCGGCAGGTCGCCAGAACGACGTCGTTCTCTCCGAGCGAGGGAAGGACCTGGGAGATGTAGTCGAGGAACCGGGCGTTCGGGCCCACCACCAGGACGCCCTCCTTGGCCGCGCGCGGGAACGCGTACAGGACGTAGGCCGCCCGGTGCAGGGCGACCACCGTCTTGCCGGTGCCGGGCCCGCCCTGCACCACGGTCACTCCACGGTGGGCGGAGCGCACGATCTCGTCCTGCTCGGCCTGCAGCGTCGCGACGGCCGCGTGCATCCTGCCCGTACGGCGTGCCGACAGAGCCTCGGTCAACGGGCCGTCCCCCACGACGTCCTCGTCGGTCGGGGCGCTGGCGTCCAGCAGTTCGTCGCTCACCGAGACGACCGTGCGCTCCTCGAGGCGCAGGTGCCGACGCCGCCTCAGGCCCATCGGGTGGACCGGTGTCGCCTCGTAGAAGGGCCGCGCCGCGTTCGCGCGCCAGTCCACGAGCAGAGGCAGCTCGTCCTCTTCCGTCTGCAGTCCGATCCGCCCGATGCGCAGGGCCGTCCCATCCGTCCAGTCGATGCGCCCGAAGACCAGCCCCCTTTCGGCGCCTTCCAGTCGGCCGATCTCCTTGGTCAGACGCTCGGCGGCGATTTCCCTCTCATACGCCTCACCGGCGCTGTCCGTCCGCGCCTTCAGCACACTGGCCCGCTGTGCTCGCGCCTCGGAAAGCCGCTCGGTGAGCAACTCGTACAGGGAGGACACATAATCCTGCTCCAAGTCAACTGCACGGAGGGCGAGTTCATTCATTTTCGACAACAGTGGGGCTCCTTCGATCCGAGCCATACCGTACGGTCGAAATTCTCGAAAGATAAGTCTTGTTTTACTCGCGCCATCATGGCCTTGCGGGATATGGCGAATTCCACCGCGCCGGATATCGCTGATTGCGCTCCCGCCGCCCGTGTGCCTTACGGGTCACGGGGGCCGCAGGTCAGCAGGGTACGATTCGGTAGAACATTCAAGAGTCACTCGGCCGTTCGGTTACTCATCACGCTCATCGGCGCTTCCCGGGGCGCATGCGACGCAGAGTGCCGGCATCTCGCCCTATGTTCACGGTGAGCGACTGTTTGTCTGCGCTGTAGCGTGAGGGGAGCCGTGACGTCATGCCCATGCTGTTGATCAAGGGTGCGTACGCGATCGTGGGGACTTCGCCGGACGGGGACACAGTCCACTTCCGTGCCGACACGCCCGCGGAATGGGACTTCGTCTGCGGACCGCACCGGGTCAAACGCAACTCCGAAGGCCGCGCCAAGCTCCGCCTGGAGGGCATCGACACGCTGGAGACCCATTTCACCTCGCACGGGCCCGAGGTCTCCCAGCCGCCCCCGATCCCGGCGCAGGCCAGGAAGGCGCTGCTGGACTGGGTGGGGTTCACCGACGTCCAGTGGGGAGCGGACGGGACGGTGGCCTCCACCGTCCCGGCGAGCGTGCCCGGCTTCGTGCTGACCCGGGGAGCGGATCCTGACAACCGGTGCATCGCCTTCGCCGGGCTCGGCACCCACCCCGCGGCCAGCGGCACCCACGTGAACGTCGACGCCGCTCTGCTGCGGACCACTCTCAACTACCAGCAGATCAGCAGCGGGCTGGCCTACCCCATGTACTACCAGACGCTCTTCCACGACCTGCGGGACGAGCTGACGGCCGCGGTCCAGCAGGCGAAGGCGGCGCCCGCCAAGGGTGTGTGGGCCGTGGACCAGACTCTGACCGGTGCCTCGGTCACCGGCATGAGCTCGATCACCGACACGGGCCCGACGGCGGGCGGCGCGGTGATCTACCCCAAGCTGTTCCGTCGACTCGTGGAGTACCTCAACCTCGGCGACGCGAACGTGGCCGGCTTCCCCGCCTTCCTCGACCAGAAGGCCGACAAATTCATGGTCCTGTCCACCGGGCAGTTCACCACCGGGCTCGACGCGGTGGTCGAAGTCTCGGGCACCACCGTGAAGATGACCCGGCCGCCCGAGGACCTGGTCTTCCAAGAGGCCTGAGTCCGAGAAGGAGCCGACCCCCATGAGCGACGCCGCGGACTTCCGCGCCCTGTCCGAACTCCTCACCGGCGAGGCGGGCCTCGACCAGGCCGCCGCCGACGTCAACCGGAACCGACTGGCAGTCCACTACCCCACCGCACTGCCCCGCCTGATCGACGCCTACCGCACCGCCGTCGGCCTGCCCGACCCCGGAGCCGCGCTGTTCACCGCGGTCAACGCCGACGCCGAGCTCGCCCGCGTCGCCCGCGAGACCCTCGCGATCTGGTACACCGCGCAGTTCACCAAACCCGACAACACCCAGGTCGGCCCGGACTCGCCCGCCCACTACCGCGCGGGGCTGGTGTGGCAGGTCATCCAGGCGCACCCGCTCTCCGCCCCGCCGGTGCCCGGTGGATACGGCTCCTGGACCCAGCACCCCTGAATCGAGGACGCACCCGCATGGATTCGACCCCCTACGACGTCGTCATCGTCGGTGCCGGTGTGGCCGGAGCGCTCGCCGCCTGCCGCATCAAGGAAGCCAAGCCCCAGGCCCGCGTGCTCCTCCTTGACGCGGGGAACAACGGCCTCGACGCGAGCCGACGAGCTGAGTTCGTCGACGCCTACCAGGTCTCCGCCGGCAAGAACGTCCCCTCCGCGTACGAAGCGCTCCCCAACAACAAGGAGGGGTTCGCGCCCTCCTCCGACGGCGTGGGCGACCCGGTCGCGATGAACCGCTACTACGTCGAGAGCGGCCCCGACCTGTACAAGAGCGGCTTCCAGCGCATGGTCGGCGGCAGCACCTGGGCCTGGCGCGGCAACACCCCGCGCTTCCTGCCCAGCGACTTCGAGATGAAGACCCGCTACGGCGTCGCCGTCGACTGGCCACTCACCTACAACGACCTCGAGGCGTACTACGCCCAGGCCGAGAACGAGCTCGGCGTGTCCGGCAACCGTGCCGAGTGGGACACGGCCACCCCGCGCAGTACCGACTTCCCGATGCCCGGCATCGCCGCCAGCTACGGCGACGGGCTCGTCCGCGCCGCCCTGGCGGGCATCCCCCCGATCGACGGCGTCCCCGTCACGGTGGTCACCACCCCCCAGGCCCGCAACTCCCGCGACTATCAGGGCCGCAGTGCCTGCCAGGGCAACTCCAGCTGCATCCCGATCTGCCCCTCCGGTGCCAAGTACGACGGTGGTGTCCACGTCCGCAAGGCGCGCGACGAACTCGGCGTGAGCGTCCGCACCGGCTGTACCGTCACCCGCCTCGCCCCGCGCCCCGGCACCGCCTCCCCGACCGTCGTCTTCCGGGACTGGACCACGGCCGAGCGGGCCGAGGAACAGGTCAACGCCACCCACGTCGTCCTGGCGCTGAACGCGATTGAGACGCCGAAGCTGTGGTTGAATTCCGGCCTGGACAACCGCAGCGATCAGGTCGGCCGCAACCTCATGGACCACCTCGCCGAGGAGGTCGTCGGCCTGTTCGGGCAGCCCGTCTTCCCCTTCCGCGGCCCCCAGTCGACCCTGAGCGTCGAAACCTTCCGCGACGGCGACTGGCGGAGCACCACCGGTGCCTTCCGCATCACCCTGGGAAACGACGGCTGGGGCCGCACCGAAGCGCCCGGCGCCGCCCTCGACAAGCTCATGTGGGACTCCGCCGCCAAGCAGCTCAAGCACTACGGGCAGGACCTGCAGGACCGGCTGGCCCACCGGGTGACCCGCATGATGCGGATCGGGTACTCCACCGAACAACTCCCCGACGCCGCCAACCGCATCACCCTCTCGGACCAGCGCGACGCACTCGACGTCCCCCGCCCCAAGATCACGTACAAGATCGACGACTACTCCAAGCGCGCCCTGGCGTACGGGCACTCCGTCGCCCGCCGCCTCTGGCAGCACCTGGAAGTCACCGCCGGCGCCGAGGGCGTCGATCCGCTGCGCCCGACGCTCAAGTACAACGGCGCCGGCCACCCCATGGGCACCACCCGGATGGGCACCGACCGCGCCACCGCGGTGGTCAACGCCGACGGCCTCTCCCACGCCCACTCCAACCTCTGGGTCGTCGGCTCGTCCGTCTTCCCCACAGCCGGCACCGCCAACCCGACCCTCACCCTGGCCGCCCTCACCCTGCGCACGGCGGACAAGCTCGCCGCCACCCTCTGAGAGCGAAGCCCATGACCGTCACGGCCCGGCTGGTCATCGCCCGCCACGGCCAAGCCCGGTGCAACGTGGAAGGCCGCGTCGGCGGTCCGGAGACCTGCACCGGGCTCACCGACACCGGCCTTCTCCAGGCGCGTCTCCTGGCCGCCCGCCTCACCGCGGAGCAGCGGAGCGGTGGGACGGTCTTCGACGCGGTGTACGCCGGGACGCGGCCACGCGTCCACGAGACCGGCGCCATCCTCGCCGAAGCCCTCGGCCTCCCCTTGACCACCGACAGCGGCCTCGACGGCCCCCGGCACGGGGACGCGGACGGCCTGCCCTGGCGCGAGGTCGAAGACGCATTCCGGGGCCCGCCCGACGCGCATCCCGACCTGCCCTACGCGCCGGGCTCCGAGACCTGGAACGCCTACCTGACCCGGGCCACGGCCCACCTCGCCCAACTCCTCCTCCACCACCACGGCCGGAACCTTCTGCTGGCCGGCCACGGGGAGACCGTCCACGCCGCCTGCCACCTCCTGCTGAGGATCCCCGCCGTGGCAAGCCCCACGATCGGCTTCGGCACCGACCACACGGCCCTCACCCGTTTCGAACACCACCGTGACCGCTACGGCAACGAACGCTGGGTGCTCACCACGCTCAACGACACGGCACACCTCACCCCGCCCCCACCCGCCCGACCGTGAAGCCCGGGGTCGCTGGCTGACCGGTTATGGCTTGATCGGGCGGCCCCGGCGGGGACCGGAACATCCACCCCCTGTCGTTGGCCATTCCCACCATTCCCACCGACCCCACCACGCCCTAGACTGCGACCGCTTCGAAACCTGGCGATCATCAGGAGGGCGCGCAAGATGAACCGAGGGCTGATCAGCGCATTCGCGGCCGTGACGTTAGTCGTGTCCGGGGGAGGTGTCGCCACCGCGGCCGACGGCCCTCCGCCGCGCACCACGCACGGCCCCTGCCAGTACACGCAGACCCCGGACGAGCCGCCCGCGCGCCCTGTTCCGCTGCCGCCCGACCCGCGGCACACCCCCAGCCGTGGCACGGTGGACATGGCCGTTCCGACCAGCCAGGGCCCGCTCCCGCTGCGGCTGGACCAGGCCAAGGCGCCGTGCACGGTCCAGAGTTTCCTGCATCTGGCACGGCACGGGTTCTACGACCGCACGGTGTGCCACCGTCTGACGGCGTATCCGACGCTGAAGGTCCTGCAGTGCGGCGACCCGACCGGTACCGGCGAGGGTGGGCCCGGGTACAAGTACAAGGACGAGCTGCCGGTGGATCTGCCGCCCGCACCGACCGATCCGACCGGTGCGCGCCGCCTCTACGGTCGTGGCCTGCTGGCGATGGCCAACGCCGGTCCGGACACGAACGGTTCACAGTTCTTCGTGGTCTACGGTGACTCCGCACTGCGACCGAACTACACGGTGTTCGGCACGGTCGGCCCCGACGGCCTGGCCACACTCGACAAGGTCGCCGCCGGAGGAATCGAGCCGACCGCGGAGAACCCCGCACCGGTCGACGGCACACCCGTGCTGCGAACCGAGCTGCTCTGCGTCCGGCCGTCCCGCTGGCACTGACGCCCCCGCAACGATCGCGGCACACGCGCGTGGTCCGATCGGCGGCGCACCCCCTAGTACTGCAACGGTGCTTGCTGTGACGGTTGGGCAGTTTCTGGTGGCGTGTGGCCGCGTCGTTTGTAGTGGCTGACACGTGCCTGGAACTGTC